>CANKOW010000160.1 GCA_947484295.1 Alcaligenaceae bacterium
CCATATTCATAATTGGGGTAAACGATGGCCCAGCGTTTTTTCTTCATCGCGACGGCGTCTGGCACAAGCATTGCCACCTGCATGTACGTTGAGGTCCGCAAACGGAACGTATAGCGATGACCGTTTTGCCAGACAATCTTGTCAGTCAAAGGCTCACTGGCCAAAAAAAACATTTTCTTTTGTTTCGAAAAATCAGTCAGAGCCAAGCCGATATGCGACAAAAAAGATCCAGTCAACACATCAACCCGATCGCGCGACACGAGCTCTTCGGCCACTCGCACGGCGTCGCCTGGGTTAGCGTTATCGTCGCGGGTGATGAGTTCAACCTTTTTACCATTCAAACCGCCACTCGCGTTGATCTGCTCGATGGCGAGTTCCATCCCTTTTTTGTAGGGCTCAAGAAAAGCAGGTTGAGCTTTGTAACTATTGATTTCGCCGATTTTGATGACGCCTTGCGCCAACAGCGTTGATGAGGCGGTTAGCAGTGTCGCCGCCGCGATGCTGAGCCTTGCAAAGATACTGAGTCGGTGCTGTTTCATCGTACTCTCCTGTTTATCGGGCACATGCCCTGGCTATCAATGTTTCAACGTTTCAATACTCAATTCAAACCATCTTTACCAATCATGTCCTGATGCTTCACTCAATTCAAACCATCCTTACCAATCATATTCTGATGCTGCAACCCACCCACTCGAGGGTTGGGACGCCCGCTATCGGTAACCGCGACGCACACCACGATTTCGTTGGCGCGCGGCGCATCGGTGACACGCGCTTCGATCGCATCAAAATGACTGCGTACGTATGCCGCGTCTTTGTGTCCGAGCGGCACATCAATCGTCGCACCCATCGCACCCATTTTTTTACTCGAGGGCACCAGTGCGGCGCCCTTTTCAACTGCAACACGCAGCGGCGCCCCTAATTTTGGATGCAAAATCGCAGCAGCGTGCTCAAGCTCACCCGCCTCACCCACGATAGCTGCCTTGCCGTAGCTTTGAGCCTCGCCGGGTTTGATGCCAAGCGCTTGCACGCAACGCTGCCCGAGTAAGGCACCAAGTTCTTGCCCCACCGTCATCAGTACATCTAGATCTTCAACATACCGCCCGGCAAAGGGATTCTCGATGACCGCCATGGCTAGCGCTCGCCGTGTGGGGGGCGATACAGGTTGACCGTTTTCAACCCACACCTCGTCGATTTGCACGACGATCCTACGAATTTTTGCTTGCATCATGACCTCTGAACATACGCTGGATTAGGGTAGTTTCAGTACTGACAAACCACCCCTGACAACTTAAAACACAGGCACAGATTAAACCGTTCTGCTTGAGCGTGTGCGCTTTTTTTAAGCCCGCTTCAAGCGCCTCATCAATTTTGTCTTGACCTAACTCTGGCACTGCAACCGTCACCAGGTGCTGACCTAAATCAGAATCATCTTTTAAGGTGTTAGCGGGCTTACGCGCAATACGCGCGTCTGCCACGTTGACCGCGTTCGCAATCATCGTTGCTGCAGCGTCTGCCTGCGAGGCGCTCGCCGCAAACACCGTCACACTGTCGGCAATACCCAGCGAAAAACTGCGCCCGCGCCAACCGCTGGTGGCAACGCCACGGATCCCCATGCCGTATTTCACTTCAAACATGGCGTCGGTCTGAATACCACTCACCAATTGCTGCTCATCCAGGCGCGCCAAGTCGGCAAACAGCCCAATTGAAACGGCTGTGTCCTCAGTGAGATGCAGCGCAATGTCGCCTCCGTTATTGACCCAGGCGCGCTTGATCCCAGCATCTTGGTAACACGCACTCAGATCTTGCGCGACCGAACCTGCGACTGCGGCCATCGGTGTTAAAAACGCGCCCGCGTCCGATTCAATTAAACAGTCTTTACACGCTTGCCACATCGACTGGGCTATCGGCCCTTTGAACGTGCCGGTGCCTTGGACAGGTTTACGTAACTCAGCTAGCTCTTGAACCAGCTCAGGCAATATTTGCCCAAACCGCTGCCAGGCGGTTTCGTGGGCGTGCGCCACGCTAACTGGATCGCCCTCGGCATAAGCGATGATATCGATCGGCCCATGCTGAAAATGGCGACGACCTTGCGGCAGCTCATGCGATGTCGGCCCCATGTTGGTTAACCTAGCAGCGGGGGTTGGCCAAGGGGCCAGGGGTTTTGAGTCTGCTGCATCACCCACTGACGCGCAGTCGGCGCACCATCGGCGTGCCAGGCGCCGCTGCGCAATACGGCATCAAGAGGTCGCACGTACGACATATGGCCACCCAGATTTTTAAAATCCTCTACACGCATACTGAATTCAAATGGCGCCACGATTGCGGGTGTGGGTACGGTACCGAAGCTATTATCTGGCATGCGCAGTACGTCAACCATCACGGTAATCCCACCCCCAGGCCAAACATAGGCCGGTGCACCGCCACAGGTCACGTTGACCAAGGCTTGTTTAATTGCACGCGTAAGCAATACCGGATTGTCTGTGACACCAGCACGCAAACTACCACCAGCCCCACCCAAGAACAGCACCGTCGTCATGGACGGTTCACAGTTTTCGCCAATACGGTCAATGACCGTTTGCACCTCGGCCGGAATTTCTTGTTGTTTGGGAACCAAATCCTCGTCGAGCACGAACCAGGCAGCATGTTCACCGGTGGTTGAGGTCATGAGTAACCGCAAACCGGGCCAAGCACGTTTTGGATCCCACTTTTCGATGATGGCCAAGGGATCTGAAATATCGGTACCGCCCCACCCCGTTCCGGGGTTGGCCACTTGGAAATAGCGCCCAGGCGTTGACCGACGACCTCGAATCGAAATCCCCGATGCGCGCATATTCAAACAACAACCCGCTTGATGCTCCGTCAAGACGCCCGTGATGTGATCATCGACCACGACGACCTCGTCGGCCAATTCAAAAAATTGTTGCGCAAAAATACCAATTGCAGCCGAACCGCAACCGACCCGCATGCGCTGCTCGGTCACACCATTGACAATGGGCGCGCGTCCAGCCTGAATCACCAACTGCGCCCCACCCTCGATGCTCAGTTCGGCCGCTTCTTTGTTGCCGAGCGTTTGCATCATCTCCATGGTGACACGACCCTCTTTTTTGCTGCCACCCGTTAAATGGTGCACGCCACCCAACGAAAGCATTTGCGAACCGTACTCGGCTGTGGTCACGTGCCCCACGACCTCGCCGCGGCACAGCACATTTGCTTGCTCTGGCCCCAGATAGCGGTCAGTATCAATTTTGACTTTTAAACTGCAATAGCTAAAGATGCCTTCAGTGACAACGGTCACCATATCGACGCCGTCAATTTGCGAGCTCACAATAAACGGCGCAGGTTTGTAGTCTGGGTAGGTAGTTGAAGAGCCTACGCCCGTGATAAAAATATCGTTGGCATGCACCAAGTCGCCAGCCCAAGCCTCTTCAGAAGCGTTGGGTGCAAACGGCACCAAGGCTGGCTTAACACCTTTTAAGGCGCGGTGTAAGACCAACACTGGATCGACCCGAATCAGCATGCCGTCTTGATTGGCATAGCGATCGCAAGCGCCGCTGCGACCCGGGCTGATCTGACACAAAACAGGACAAGCATTGCATTCGATTTTGACCGCACCCGATGCGCGTGCGTGGTTGCCGGACAGGGCCTCATCGCCCTGCGTCCCTGCCTCGGGCGCCTGAACTGAGAGTCCGTCGGTTTTCGTGTGTTCAGTCATTGAGAATTGGGTTAAACGCTTATTGCCCTTTAGTCGTTGCCTAAATTACGCTTTAGGGGTTAACGTAAATGTAGTATTTGCTACAATTTAGTGTTGCATTCACTACATTTATTGTGTAATTTAATGCATCCCTTGTCAGCCTGCAATGTTTTTATTGGGCTTGCCCCTGACTTAACAAGATTTTGATACCCAAGCCGACCATGAGCGCCTTCAACGAAGAAACCGTTTTATCCGTACACCACTGGACCGACCGCCTGTTCAGCTTCACCACAACACGCGACCCATCTTTGCGTTTTAGCAACGGCCATTTCACGATGATCGGGTTGCGCATCAATGACAAACCCTTGCTGCGCGCTTACAGTATTGTCAGCGCCAATTACGAAGAACATCTCGAGTTTTTAAGCATTAAGGTCGAAGACGGCCCGCTCACCTCAAAGCTGCAGCACATCAAAGTCGGTGATTCAATCGTAGTGGGCCGCAAACCAACCGGCACACTGCTGATTGATTATTTGCTGCCTGCCAAACGTTTATATATGTTCGCGTCGGGCACGGGCTTAGCGCCGTTTTTGAGCGTGATCCGCGACCCAGAAACCTACGAAAAATTTGAAGAAGTGATTTTGGTGCATTCAGTGCGCGACGTCGCCGAACTGGCCTATCATGACTATCTCAATCAAGAGTTGCCTCAGCACGAATTTTTAGGTGAAATGGTCACTAAACAGCTCCGCTATTACCCGACCGTCACGCGCGAACAATACAAGCAGATGGGCCGCATCACAACTCTGATCGAAAACGAAAAACTCTTTAAAGATTTAGGTGCCCCAGCGCTTGATCGTACGCAAGATCGCATTATGATTTGTGGCAGCCCTGGTTTGTTACGTGATTTGAAAACCATGCTTGAGCAGCGCGGCTTTAATGAAGGCAATACAACCAAACCAGGCGACTACGTGATCGAAAGGGCCTTTGTCGAACAATGAGTACCCCCACCTCAGCCCCGCTCAAAGCGCCGCGTAAAACCGGGGTACGAGAGCGTTCGGCTGAGACCACGCGCGAGAACATCTTGCGCGCCGCGATCAAAATCTTTGCCAAACATGGGTTAGATGGGGGCAGCATCGACCAAATATCCAAAGCGGCCAACTCGCACGACCGCATGATTTATTACTACTTCGGCAATAAAGAGGGCTTGTTTGTGGCCGCCCTTGAAGAGATCTATCGACGCTTTAACGATGCCGAAGCGGCACTTAAGCTCGACACTGCCCAACCTCTCGTGGCCCTCAAGCAAGTCGTGCAATTCATTTTGCAGTACTACAAAAAAAATCCAGAATTTGTAACCTTGTTAAATAGCGAAAATCTGCATGGCGGCAAGCATATCGCCAAATCTAGCAAAGCCCGCGAATATTCGTCACCCGCCATCGGGGTCGTGGATCAAGTCTTGGTCTGTGGTGTCGAACAAGGTGTGTTTCGCAAAGACCTGTCCTCGCGCGACCTGTACATGATGATTGCTGCTCTAGGATATTTTTACCAATCCAATCGCTTCACGCTGTCTGCCTTTTTAGGCGAAAATCTAGAAGCTCCGGCCACCTTTAAGCAGTGGGAAGCCTTTGTTGTTGATGCAGTACAACGCACCGTCGTGGTGTAACCTCGACGGGTATGGGCGTCATTAGGCGCAGGTAATATAGTAAGCGTCCCATACCAGTTAGAGCGCAGAGCGGGCGATTGAATCGTCGCGAAGATCACGAATTTAGGTAGAAGCGAGCTCAACGCACTGCTTCTAAATCACAAATTAATCGAAGCGGTCAGGAGAACAACATGGCAGAAGTCGTTGCAAATGAGAAATCAGGCAAAGTCGTCATCAAAAACATTGGTCTACTGTTGTCAGGCGATCTAGACCAGCCTATTCTGTCTGCCGACACGATTGTGATCAACGATGGGCTGATCGTTGCGGTCGGTAAAGAAAAAGACTGCGACATTGCGCACGCCAAAACAATCATCGACGCGCACAACACGTGCGTGGCACCCGGCTTGATTGATAGCCATGTGCATCCTGTGTTTGGCGATTGGACGCCGCGCCAAAATCAAATCGGCTGGATCGAGTCGACGCTCAATGGCGGTGTCACAACAATGATTTCGGCGGGCGAGGTGCATTTGCCTGGCCGGCCTAAGGATATCGTCGGCCTCAAAGCCCTGGCCATCACCGCTCAGCGCGCGTTTGACAACTTTCGCCCAGGCGGCGTCAAAGTCTTAGCGGGTGCACCGGTCATCGAACAGGGTATGGTCGAACAAGACTTTAAAGAACTCGCTGAGGCCGGCGTCAAGCTGTTGGGTGAAGTGGGCCTGGGCTCAGTCAAAGCTGGCGAAGAGGCCCATAAGATGGTGGCGTGGGCACGCAAATACGGTATTCAAAGCACTATCCACACCGGTGGGCCCTCAATCCCGGGCTCTGGCCTCATCGATAAAGATGTCGTACTTGAGGCCGACGCCGATATCATCGGCCACATTAACGGCGGCCATACTTCGCTGTCTGAAGCCCACGTGTGCGAGCTGTGCGAAAAATCCACACGCGGTATCGAAATTGTGCACAACGGTAACGAAAAAATCGCGATTGCTGCGGCGCAAGCGGCCATGCAACTCAAATGCCCACACCGCGTAATTCTGGGTACCGATGGCCCTGCGGGCTCTGGCGTCCAGCCTCTTGGTATCTTGCGCATGATCGCTTTGCTTTCAAGCCTGGGCAACATCCCTCCTGAATTAGTGTTCTGTTTTGCCACGGGCAATACCGCACGTATGCGTGATTTAAACTGTGGCTTGATTGAATCAGGCCGCGCAGCCGATTTAGTCTTTATGGATCGCGCGCAACATACCGCCGGGCGTGACCTGCTCGATAGCGTCAAGCTTGGTGACATACCCGGCATTGGCATGGTGATGATTGATGGGCTTGTGCGTTGCGGACGTAGTCGTAATACGCCCCCTGCCACGATGATCCCAAGCGTCGTGCATCACTGAGGTCATCACCACAGTACAAGCGGATCAGACTAGTTGTCGCTACGCGCAGCGCCTCTATCGCAAACGTTATCCGTGAATGACGCGAACTTCTACAATTTGGATAAATAGTATGACCGAAATTTGGGTAGTGAGACACGGCGAGACGCCCTGGAATGTCGTACGTCGCGTACAAGGCTGGGAAGATATCCCGTTAAACGAAAAGGGTATCGCGCAAGCTCAAGCGCTGGGCAAGCATCTTGAAACACTTAAGGCAAAGGGTGATGGCGTTGATGCCATCTACACCAGCGACCTTAAGCGCGCGCACCATACCGCCAGCATTTTGGCTGACTCACTGGGCTTAACTCTCAATATCGAGCCCGGTGTACGTGAGCGCCACTTCGGTGTATTACAAGGCTTGATCTACGGCGAGATGGATCAACACGCGCCTGAAGCTGCAAAAGTTTGGCGTAGCCGCGATCCTGATGCTGAACTACCAGGTGGCGAGTCGTTGGGATTTTTTCATCGGCGCGTGGTGCAAGCAATCGATGACATCGCAGCAAAACATCTTGGTCAACGCGTGATGGTAGTCAGTCACGGTGGTGCCATGGATATCATCTGGCGCCATGCCACCCACGTCAGTCTGCGCGTGCCGCGCGAGGCAGCGCTGTTGAACGCTAGCCTGAATCGTTTAAGCGTTTCAAAAGATGGTTGGAAGCTCATCAACTGGGGCGACGTACGTCACCTAGAGCACGGCGCAAGCAATGACATTACGTCTTCTTGACCTTGCTGCGCTCAATACAAGTATCTGATTGACTCGTTCATTGTCAGCGTCTTGACCGCTATATTTTCTTCCGCTTTGCATTTTGTTATTTAAATTTTTACAAGAAGGATTTCTATGTTGAGATACATCACATACCGGTTTAGTGACTCAGAGAGAGCAAAAACAACGATGTTCGTCATCACACTCTTTTTCAGCGCTTTCGCCTTATTGATCTTTATTATTGCCAATGTCGTTAAACGACTCATCTAGCAAACAGGCTGATGATCCTCAGCCAGCTTGCCTAGGTTTACGCGGCCCATTCACCGCCAGCCTGTCATAAAGCCAATTGGGCAGCAGGCGCATCAGCTTACCCA
>CANKOW010000161.1 GCA_947484295.1 Alcaligenaceae bacterium
TCAAACAAGGTGACTAAAGAGGCGTACGCCGAAATATCAATATGTTCAGGCACGCCTTTTGGGTAATTTTTGAGCCAAGGTTTGTTGTTCAGAATCGCTTCGGTCATATCGGTCCTTTACCCTTGGCCTGTTTCAAAAAGATTTGCTGCCCACTCAATATAGTCTTGAGCCCTCGGCAAGCACCATTGGCGTTTTAACTAGTAGACGAAATGAGGTTATTATAAAAAAATACGAACGATCGTGCTATTATTATTTGAGATTTTAAATCTCAAATCTTAAAATTTGAAATCTTAGATTTGAGACCTTTGCTCTTTGCTCTGAAATCTGCGATCTGCGATCTGCGATCTTAAATCCAGATTTTTAATTGACCAACCCGATAATCATTGTGACTCAAATCGCCATGAACGACATCGTATCTACGACCGTACCCCAAGCCGCTGTTGCGGCGCAGTCAAAGGGTGCCCTGACCAAGGCAATGATCGTCGATCAAGCCTTAACAATCGCAAGTGGTCAGGGGCTAGAAGGCTTAACGGTCGGCCTCTTGGCCGAAGCTCTCGGTATGAGCAAAAGTGGCGTGTTTGCCCATTTTGGTTCAAGAGAAGAGTTACAACTCGCGGTGGTGCGAGAGTATTACCAGCGGTTTGAAACCCGCGTATTTCAACCGGCCCTACTCGAGGCCAAAGGGTTGGCGCGTTTGCAAAAAATGATTCATCTTTGGATGCAGACCAGCATTCAAGAGCTAAGCGCCGGTTGTATTTTTATCTCGGGTGCGGTCGAGTTCGATGATCGGCCGGGTGCTGTGCGTGATGAGTTAGTGCGCAGTGTTCAAACTTGGCGCGCCGCGCTCAAACGCGCCATTGAGCAAGCCGTTGAAGTGGGTGACCTTAAAAAAGACTGTACGCCCGAAACCATGCTGTTTCAAATTTATAGCTATGTACAGGGCTTACACCACGACGCGCGCTTTTTACAAATTTCTCGAAGCGTTGATATCGCGACGCAATCAATCCAGCAAACGATCGACCAAAACAGGAGCCACCGTGCCTAGTTACACCGCACCCCTACGTGACATGCAATTTGTGATGCATGAAGTTTTAGACGTCACAGACGTCTATAAAAACTTACCGTCACACAAAGAGATTGACCAAGACACGGTCAATCAAATCCTTGAGCAGGCCGCAAAGTTTGCGCAAGAGGTGGTGCAGCCCCTTAACCAAAAGGGCGACAAGCAAGGCTGCACCCGGCACCCCGACGGCGCCGTTACGACACCTGATGGGTTTAAAGAGGCATACGATCAGTATGTCGGGGCAGGCTGGCCCGCGTTAGCGTGCAATCCTGAGCATGGCGGTCAAGGGCTGCCCGTGCTGTTGAATACAGCGCTATATGAGATGCTGAACTCGGCCAACCAAGCCTGGACGATGTACCCAGGGCTGTCCCATGGCGCGTACGAATGCCTACAAGCGCATGGGACGCCCGAGCAAAAAGCACTATACCTGCACAAGCTTGTATCAGGCGAATGGCTGGGCACCATGTGCTTGACCGAACCGCAATGCGGCACCGATCTGGGCATCCTTAAAACAAAGGCCGAGCCGCAAGCCGACGGTAGCTATGCAATTACCGGAACCAAAATATTTATCTCAAGTGGTGAGCATGACTTGGGCAAAAACATTATCCACCTTGTTTTAGCGCGTTTGCCCGACTCGCCCGCAGGTACAAAAGGGATATCGTTATTTGTGGTGCCAAAGTATCTGCCCAGTGCAGCAGGTGACATCAGTGACCACAACCTAAACATCTTGGGCTGCGGCTCACTTGAAGACAAAATGGGAATCCACGGCAACGCCACGTGTGTCATGAACTTTGACGGCGCACGCGGCACCCTAGTGGGCGAGCCACACAAAGGTTTGCGAGCGATGTTCATCATGATGAACGCGGCGCGTTTAGGTGTTGGGATGCAAAGCGTTGGCTTGACCGAAGTGGCTTATCAAAACTCAGCTGCCTATGCAAAAGAGCGTTTGCAAATGCGTAGCCTAAAAGGTGCTCAGGCGCCAGACAAGGTTGCCGACCCCATCATCGTTCACCCTGATGTGCGTCGAATGCTCTTCACTCAGCGCGCCTATGCCGAGGGTGCACGCGCCTTTGCCTATTGGATCGCGTTGATGATTGACGTTGAGCAAAACCATCCCGATCAGGCCGAGCGCGAGGCGCACGCAGATTTAGTGACCTTGTTGACACCGATCGTAAAAGCTTTCATCACCGACAACGCCTTCGAGGCGACCAATGAGGGTTTGCAAGTGTTTGGCGGGCACGGCTACATCGCTGATTGGGGGATGGAGCAGTTTGTGCGCGACTCGCGTATCAATATGATTTACGAGGGTACCAATACCATCCAGTCCCTAGATCTACTAGGCCGAAAAGTCTTGTCAGACATGGGCGCTAAGCTTAAAAAGTTTGGCAAAATAATTGAGACCTTTATCGAAGCTGAAGGTGTGCGCAAAGAGATGGCAGAGTTCATTGACCCGCTCGCAGAGTTGGCAAAACAGGTCGAGCAGTTGACAAAAGAAATCGGCCTCAAGGCGATGTTTAACCACAACGAGGTGGGCGCTGCTGCCGTACCGTATTTGCGAGTGATGGGGCACCTTGTGTATGCCTACCTGTTTGCACGCATGGCTAAAGTCGCGCTGGCAAACAAAAAAAGTAGCGATACGTTTTATCAGGCTAAGCTGGCGACGGCACGTTTCTACTTCGCGCGCATGTTGCCTGAGGCTGCTTATCAAATGCAGCTGGCGCGTGCGGGTGAGGCAAGCTTGATGAGCTTGGATGCAGCATTGTTTTAACCGAATGCGTGGAAATACGTATTAGTGCTTATGATCGACTTAAAAGACGGTGCCCAATCAGTAAAGTGACCGTGGGCCCGAGTACTTAATAAACGTTTGCAGCAAAGAGGATTTAATCCATGCAAAAGAATCGACCAATCCGTAAAGTGGCAGTTTTGGGTGCCGGAGTGATGGGGGCGCAAATCGCCGCCCATTGTGTCAATGTAGGCGTACCCGTGATTTTGTTTGATCTAGCAGCCCCGTTAACAAAAGACGGTAAGCCGCAACATCACAATACAATTACGCTGAGAGCCACCGACAATTTAAAAAAACTAAGCCCTGCGCCTTTGGCCGTTGCGGCTAGCGCTGATTTGATTCAGCCCGCTAATTATGACGATGATCTGGCACGCTTAGCCGAATGCGATTTGGTGATCGAGGCGATTGCCGAACGGCTCGACTGGAAGCACGCCCTCTACGAAAAAGTGGCGCCACACATTGCTGCGCATACGATTTTTGCGACCAATACTTCGGGTTTATCCATTACTGAATTGTCGGCGGGTTTCTCAGGTGATCTGAAAAAACGCTTTTGTGGCGTGCACTTTTTTAACCCACCGCGTTACATGCACTTGCTTGAATTAATCCCTTTGCCGGCGACCGATCCTTTGATTCTGGATCAGCTCGAAACCTTTATGACTTCGACCATGGGCAAAGGGGTCGTGCGTGCGAAAGATACGCCTAATTTTGTTGGCAATCGCGTCGGCGTATTTGCGATCCTGGCCGTCTTTGCCGAGGCTGAAAAATACAAGTTAGGTTTTGATGTGGTGGATGCCCTGACGGGAAGCAAGCTTGGCCGTGCAAAATCAGCGACCTTTCGCACCAGCGATGTGGTCGGGCTAGATACCTTAGCCAATGTGATTCGCACAATGGAAAATGGCCTGAAGCAAGACCCCTTTTCTGCGTTGTTTAAGGTGCCTGAAGTGTTGGCGTCCTTAATTTCGTTAGGTCGATTAGGTCAAAAGACCAAGGCAGGCTTCTTTAAAAAAGAAGGTAAAGTGGTTTTAGTCTTGAATCCAACAACCAAAGAGTACGAGCCCTCTACTGCAACGATTGCACCGATTGTGGATCGCATACTTAAAAAACCGGTCGCCGAGCGCTTCGCCTTATTGCGTGAAACCGATGATCCGCAGGCTCAGTTTTTGTGGGCTATTTTTCGAGATATTTTCCACTACATCGCAGTGCATTTAGAATCGATTGCTGATTCAGCACGCGAGATTGATTTTGCGATGCGGTGGGGTTATGGCTGGGCGCGAGGTCCCTTTGAAGATTGGCAAGATGCCGGCTGGTCGCAAGTGGCGCAGTGGGTGAAAGAGGATATCGAGCAAGGTAAGGCGCTGAGTACTGCGCCGCTGCCAGCGTGGGTCTTTGTAGGTCCCGTGGCTGAGAAGCAAGCGGTTCACACGCCAGAGGGTTCTTGGTCTGCCCATCAAAAGGCTTATTTGCCCCGTTCATCTTTGCCTGTGTATCAAAAACAAGTGTTCAAAGCTGCCTTGCTGGGTGACGGTTCGCCTGATCCACGTAAAGCAGGTCAAACTATTTTTGAGAACACGGATTTGCGTGCTTGGGTAGATGCCGGGCAGCCTGAAGTGTTGGTGGTGTCGTTTCGCTCAAAGATGAACACCTTCAGTTCAGACGTGTTGAATGGGATCCAGCAGGCGATTGACTTGGCTGAACAGCAATACGCAGGTGTCGTGATCTGGCAGACGAGTTCGTTACAGTCGGGCGTGCCGGGTGGCCCTTTCTCGGCTGGCGCTAATCTAGAGGCAGCCATGCCTTTGGTGATGCAAGGAGGTCCGCAAGGCATTGAGCCTTTTGTTCAATTGTTTCAAGACACGATGACGCGCGTGAAGTATGCACAAGTGCCCGTAGTCTGCGCGGTATCCGGGATTGCGCTGGGGGGCGGTTGCGAGTTGGTACTGCAGGCCGCAAGACGGGTCGCTACGATCGAGAGTTATATCGGGCTCGTAGAGATCGGCGTGGGCTTATTGCCAGCCGGTGGCGGGCTGAAAGAAGCTGCGATCAGAGCAGCGCGCAGTGTCGAAAAAATTGGACAAGCTCCTGCCGCAGCAAACTTTTTGAATTTCATCACAGCTTCGTTTGAAAACGCGGCGATGGCAAAAGTCTCTGGCTCGGCGCATGAAGCCTTAAAGATGGATTACCTCAGGCCAGAGGACATCATTGTGGCTAATGTGTACGAGTTGTTGGCGCAGGCTCAGGCGCAAGTCAAGGCCATGCACTACGCGGGCTACCGACCGCCCGTCAAAGCTCCGATCGCCGTGGCGGGTCGATCAGTGGCTGCAACCGTGATGGGGCAGTTGGTCAACATGCGCGATGGCGGATTTATTTCAGAGCATGATTATTTCATTGCCAAAAAAATCATCGACATCATCACTGGCGGAGATGTCGAGGCAGGTACTCTGGTGTCTGAAGAGTGGTTACTCAAGCTTGAGCGCAAAGCGTTTATCGAGCTGATTGCGCATCCAAAATCAATCGAGCGCGTGATTGGCTTGCTGCAAGACGGCAAACCAGTGCGTAATTAGTAAAAAATAGTCATTGACCCAGGTGCCGTAACAGTTGCAAAAGCAGATGCTCGGCCAGGGTCAGAAATACTCGCAAAAGGAAATTTATGAAAGCTCTTCAAGATGCCTATATCGTCGCGGCAACCCGCGCTCCGGTCGGCAAGTCTGGGCGCGGCGCGCTTCGTACAACACGGCCTGATGACCTCTTTGCACAAACACTTAAGCATTTGCTCTCGCAGGCGCCAAGTCTAGACCCAGCAGCGATCGAAGACGTGATCGTTGGCTGCGCCATGCCCGAGGCGCAGCAAGGTTTGAATGTGGCGCGTATCGCGCTGCTGTTGGCCGGGTTACCTAATACGGTGGGTGGTATTACGGTGAATCGGTTTTGCTCTTCGGGGCTGAATGCAATCGCCATGGCTGCCGACCGAATCCGTGTCGGCGAAGCTGACGTCATGATTGCCGGCGGCGTAGAGTCGATGAGTATGGTGCCCATGAGCGGCAATACGCCATCCTTATCCCCTGATATTTTTAAAGACGAAAACATTGGCATCGCTTACGGCATGGGCTTAACCGCCGAAAAAGTGGCCCAGCAATGGAAGGTCAGTCGCGAAGCGCAAGACGCTTTCGCACTGGCTTCACATCAAAAAGCCTTGGCAGCGCAAGCTGCTGGCGAGTTCAGTGCTGAGACCTTTGCGGTGCAAGTTGCGCAACGCAAGATGAATCTCGCGCTTGGCGAGGTTGACGTGTCGTGGCAGTCGTTTACCCAAGACGAAGGCCCGCGCGTCGATACTTCACTTGATGGTTTGGCAAAGTTACGTGCGGTGTTCGCAGCAAAAGGCAGTGTGACGGCGGGTAATAGCTCGCAAACCTCAGATGGCGCGGGTGCCCTGCTCATCGTGAGTGAAAAAGCCTTGAAGCAATTTAATCTGACCCCGCTGGCTCGGTTTGTGAGCTTTGCGATTAAAGGGGTGGCACCCGAGATCATGGGCATTGGTCCCAAAGAGGCAATCCCAGCGGCACTGCGCTTGGCGGGCTTAAAGCTATATGCTATCGATTGGATTGAACTGAACGAGGCATTTGCGGCCCAAGCGGTCGCCGTGATGCAAGAGCTACAACTTGATCCCGCTCAAGTGAATCCTCTGGGTGGCGCAATCGCCCTTGGGCACCCCTTAGGTGCTACAGGTGCGATTCGCAGCGTGACGGCGATTCATGCCTTGCACCGCCGTAATTTGAAATACAGCATGGTAACGATGTGCGTGGGTACGGGGATGGGCGCCGCCGGGATTTTTGAACGCTGCTAAGATTGCTTAGAACCTCCAGCCCAAACCGACCATGACATCCATGCCGGTTGCATTGATGGTGCCGCTCAGTTGTGAGTATGGGACGGTGACGTTGCTGTAGCTGGCATAGTTGAACTCGGCATAGCCGTACAGGCCACCTGAGATCACTTGTTTGTAACAAAAGCCCAAGGCGTAGCCGCTTAGGTCAGCCGAGGCCTTACCAAAACTGTCCGAGTCGGTGTTTGCGGTTGCGCCGGTATAACCAACTTTGGCGTAGATGAGTTTCTCTTTGTCAATCGCGTAACCTGGTTGAAGCGTGAGGCTGTAAATGTTGGCGACGTTATATGTACCAGGGTCTGAGGTCGTGCCGCGAGGGGTATTGATTAAAACAGCATAGTCAGCCGAGGGGCTGGTGCCGTGGGAGATCGTGGCACCGAGGCCGAGGCTCCATGGGCCAGAGATTGCAAGCGTGTAGCCTGCAGAGATGCTAGCAATGGCTGTGTTGATGTCTTTTTTTGAACCTGAGTAAGGATAGGCGCCCATGTATTGGCCACCCGAGAAGCCAGGTATAAAGGTTGCGACGCCAACTCCAGCGTGCACCCACGGGCCTTGCCAAGCTTCGGCTTGCGCCTGCGCGCTTTGACTCGCTAGGCCAAGCAAACCAGTTGTAGTGATGGCGGCGAGTAATTTCAATTTGTTCATGCTGCATTCCTGAAGGTGATAACGGTGATGAAATTTAGTCCTTTGATCTGTAACGCCTTTTTTGTAAAAGTGACGTTGTAGGCCAAGAGGCACAACCAAACACTACAGAATCCGAAGCAGATAAACAACGAGCAGTTCACCTGATGCAGGCTCGGTGTGTTTGACAGCAAAACAGTAAAAAGTCATAATAGCGGGCTTGGGGCTGGTAGCTCAGTTGGTTAGAGCAGCGGACTTTTAATCCGTTGGTCGCGAGTTCGAGTCTCGCCCAGCCCACCAAGTGCAAAACGACCTTTCGGGTCGTTTTTTTTGGTCATTTTTTCGACTCTAAGTTTCTGAGCGCTGCCTTGGGCCATCCCACCTAAATCCGCGTTTTCGCAAA
>CANKOW010000162.1 GCA_947484295.1 Alcaligenaceae bacterium
ATCCAATAAATAGCGCAGCATGTGACCAGGTTGATTGGGTTAAATATTTAATTGCAGAGCTGATTCTGGTGCGTCCCTCTACAAGCAGCACGTCACCAGGGCGTAACGTTGCTTGTAGATGGAGCGGGTCAGAGGGAGGTGCGGTAGAGCCGACCTGTACCTCTTTGGTTAGATAGGTGGCCAGCCATGTGCCGAGGGATAGCGTGAGCCGATTCATTATTTTTTACGGCGTGCATCCACCCGTGCAACTAAATCCCGCTCAGCAGCGTCGAGCTTATCGAGGCCGACTAGTTTTTGCCGCTCTTGAAATGACGTCATCCGATCAAGCATACTTTCGCTCGTACCTTCTCTGCGCAAGACTTCTAGCCCTTGCTTGATGGCAAACGAACCCAAATACAAGGCAGCGTTGGCGTACAGAATCACGTTATAGCCCATCGCCAACAACTCTTTTTCGGGTACGAGGGGTGTGCGGCTGCGTTCGATCATATTGGCGACCATCGGAGTCCCTTTGAACTCTTTGCTGATGCGCTGCAACTCTTCGAGGCTGTTAGGGGCTTCGACAAACACCATGTCGGCACCAATTTCGCGGTAGGCGTGCGCGCGTTCGATTGCTTTGTCTAGTCCTTCAGGGCCGCGTGCGTCTGTGCGGGCGATGATGACAAAGTTCGGGTCGGTGCGCGCATCAAGCGCGGCTTGCAAGCGATATAGCATTTCTTCGACGGGTGCGACTGATTTACCCTCAAAGTGTCCGCAGCGTTTTGGAAAAACCTGGTCTTCGATGTGCAGGCCCGCTGCACCAATGCGCTCGTATAGTTTGATCGTGCGCTTGACGTTCGCCACGCCACCAAAACCGGTGTCGCAGTCAGCGATGACGGGCACCGAGACCGCGTCAGAAATTCTTTCGACCTGACTGGCAAGTTCGTTGAGCGTAATCAGCCCAATGTCAGGGCCACCTAAAAATGTATTTGCGGTGCCACCACCTGTGACGTACACAGCTGGAAAACCAGCTTGCTCAATTAACTTTGCGGTGAAGCAATCGGTTGCGCCGGGGACAATGCCCGGGCCGCCCGCGGCGATGAGTTCTCTGAGTTTTGCGGTGCGTGGATTCATGATTGATCTCGAGGTAAAGGTGACATCACATTCAAAACATTAAGTGTGGTGACGGAAGAGAATTGTTTGTTTTTAAGGGAAAAGAATGCGTAGTTTCAAATTTTCGAGCACATAGACAAAAATGATGATCTTGTCTATGCGGTGACCGGAAGGTATTTACGTCGTTCAGCCGCCATGTCAGGCAAAAACCAGGCGACAAGCCCGAGGATCGGTAGATATGAGCACAGCTGATAAACGAAACTAATCCCGTAAAGATCAGCGAGCCATCCCATCAGCGCTGCGCCCACGCCCCCTAGGCCAAACGCAAAGCCAAAAAACATACCCGATACAAAGCCGATCCGACCAGGCATGACTTCGTGGGCAAAGACCAAAATCGCCGGAAAAGCCGAGGCCATGAGCAAGCCGATAATGATTGTTAAGACGCCAGTCCAGAAGACATCGGCAAAGGGTAGGGCGAGCGTGAAGGGGAGTGTGCCCAAGATCGAAATCCAGATCATGGGTCGACGGCCTAGGCGATCTGTGAGTGCACCACCCAGCAGAGTGCCAACCGCGATGGCAGCCATGAAGACAAACAGTTGAACCTGAGCCGCTTGCACCGGCAAATCAAAGCGCTCGATGAGATAGAAGGTGAAGAACGAGGTGAGACTTGAGCTATAGACGTTTTTTGAGAACAGCAAGAGCATCAAGATGGTGATGAGAAACAGCATGCGGCCGCGTGGCAAGTCTGACACTGGATTAGAATTTGCAGCCCCAGTTTTTTGACTTGGTTGAATTTGAGCGCCGTACCATTTTCCGATGCGCGTTAAGAAAAAGATGGCAATGAGTGCAGCCGCTGAGACCCATGCGATGGCGCCTTGGCCATGTGGTAGCACGATAAACGCGGCGAGTAACGGGCCGACGGCTTGCCCCATATTGCCGCCCACCTGAAAGAAGGCTTGTGCGGAGCCGAATTTTCCGCCAGAGGCCATACGCGCAACGCGTGAGGCTTCGGGATGAAAGACGGCAGACCCCGTACCAATCAGGCCCGCAGCAACCAAAATAATTGCGTAGCTTGGTGCAACCGATAGCAGTAGCAAGCCGAGCAGTGTTGAGCCCATGCCGATCGCTAGCGAAAAAGGCTTGGGATTTTTGTCGGTGTAATAGCCGACGGTTGGTTGCAACAGTGAAGCGGTGAGTTGAAAGGCTAGAGTGATGATCCCAATCTGCGTAAAGTCTAGACTGAACTCGGCTTTAAATAGCGGGTATAAGGCTGGGATCAGAGACTGAATTAAGTCATTCAAAAAATGACAGAAGCTGAGTGACACGAGAACCGGTATCGCAGCCGCCTGCGCCGTGGGGGGGCTTGCCGACTTGTCTGCCTTTGATGCTGCGGTATTCATTTTTTAGCCTTCTGATTCACTTGAGCCCTTTTACCTATTTTAGATTCTATGCAGGGGGCTGCTCTTTTTGCAACACATTCAGGCTTTCAATCAAAATGTTGTACGCTTGCTCTGGAGTCGTGTCGCGATCGGGCTTTGCTGCGCTGCCACATTTTGCTGAATTCAACTCAATAAGGAAATAGTGATGCATGTCACCGGAGCTTGTCATTGCGGGCAAATTCGTTATGAAGCAGAGATTGACCTAGCGGCAGTGGCGATTTGCCATTGCACCGACTGCCAAAAAATCACTGGGTCATCCTTCAGAGTGAACGTGCCCGCAAAGAAAGAGAATTTCAAGATGTTGGCGGGTGTACCCAAAACGTATGTGAAAACAGCCGAGAGCGGCGCAAGGCGCTTGCAGGCCTTCTGCGCACACTGCGGCACCTCGATTTATGCCACCACCGAGGTCGATCAAAAAGTATTTGGCTTGCGAGTAGGTGCCTTAGACCAACGGCAGAAACTTGTGCCTCAAAAGCAGATCTGGTGTGATTCAGCGATGCCTTGGTTAGGTGATATCACCAGTTTGCCTGCCGTGGCTAAGCAACCAACGTAGTTTGTGGCGGTAGCAGAAGTAACAAGGAAATCACCATGCGACTCTGGTACCAAAGTTTTTCGCGGTTTGATGCCTTCGGTCAATATGGCTCGGCGCTTACACAGCAGATCAGTCATGCGGCCGATCCGGGCACAGACATCGAGGCGTACGGATTAACGCGTGGTGGTGGTTTTGCCGATCAGTACCGTTACCCTGAATACGTTGATGTGGGCGAGGTCATTGCTAACGGACTCAAAGCGCAAAAAGAGGGTTATGACGGATTTTTATTGGGTAATATTGTCGACCCCGGAATTCGAGAATTACGAGAGTTATTGACGATCCCGGTATTAGGTTTATGTGAGTCGACCTTGAGTATCGCCTGCATGATGGGCTCGACGTACACACTGGTGATGATTAACCCAAAATTCACGCCACGTGTCTTAGAAAATGTTCATCGCTATGGGTTTTATCCCAGAATGGCTTCGTTCGAAACGATGAAGATTCACAATTTGACTGATCTTGCCGCTGGCTTTTCAGATGCGCCCGAACATGTGGCTGCACGCGAGGCTATTTTTCAAGAGTTTCGCCAAGCGGCGCAGCGCGGTATTGAGAAAGGTGCAGAGGTGATTGTTGCGGCGGGTGGTGTCGTGATGGCAATGCTGGCACACGCGAACATACATGATGTTGATGGTGTGCCAATTTTGAACGGTACCGTTGCGCTGACGAAAATGGGCGAGACTGCTGTGAAAATCCAGCGCTTAACCGGTAACTTTATAAGTAAGCATATGACGTACTCGCCACCGCGCGGCGAGTTGCTAAAAGAGGTGCGTCGGGTGTATGGCGCCGACGTTTACCCTGGGGCCGAGTGACCCGCAGACGTGAGCTCGATGCTTGCGAGCTCGAGTAACGACGAACGTTGAATCTTTCCGGTCGTCGTTCGTGGAATGGCGTCTAAGACTTTGAGATAGCGTGGCACCTTGTAATCGGCAAGTTTGCCTCTGCAGAAGGCCCGCAATTCAGCGTGCGTGATTTGCTGGTTAGGATGTGTTTGGACAAAGGCGAAGCCAACCTCGTCTAAGCGTATATCCGGCACTCCGACAATGGCAACTAGCGCAATCGCGGGGTGTTGGATGAGAAGCTGTTCAATCTCGGCGGGGTATACATTTGTTCCGCCGGTCTTGTACATTTCTTTTAGACGGCCAGTCACCGATAAAAAGCCTTCGCTATCAAAACGTCCAAGATCTCCGGTTTTTAGCCACCCCTCGGGCGTGATTGTGGCCAGCGTTGCCTCGGGGTTTTTGTAATAGCCCAGCATGACCGTCTCACCACGGCACCAGATTTCACCGACCTCTCCGCGTGGTTGCTCTTCGCCACTGACGGGGTCAATGATTTTGACTTCGCTTGGCCCAAGAATCGGTGCGCGATTTTGGCAACAGACCTCAAGGGGGTCAGTCAGGCGATTAAAACTGGTTGAAATCGTATTTTCAGTCATGCCATACGTTGACATGAGTTGTTTCAGGCCAAGGGTTCTTTGAAAATTTTCAAAGGTGGCTTGCATCACGGGTGATCCACCAATCCAGGCATTTTCAATCGACGATAAATCACGCTGCCCCACCGTGGGGTGGTTCACCAGATCAACAAAATGAGTGGGGATGCCACCAAACGCCGTAATACGTTCTTGTTCAAGCAGTTCAAGTGCGCGACCTGTGTCCCACAGAGGCATGTTGACAAAGCATGCACCCAAAGTGAGCGCTGGTACAAAGCCCATATACAAACCGGCCACATGATAAAGCGGCATGTGCCCGAGCATGCGTCCGCCAGGCTTAAGATCAAGCGCTAAGCCCACGCGCGTGGCTTGTTTGAGGACGCGATGGTTATGCATCACGCCCTTTGGTTTGCCCGTTGTGCCCGAGGTGTAGCAAATCAATAAAACATCGTCTACGGTAACAGTTTGCTCCGCTGAGTGCAGCGGTCTCTCTTGGTAAGCCTGCGCAAGTGTTAAATGCACTAGTCCATTGTCCTCTGTCGCGTACAGGGGTAGATTCGATAGGTCGCTGGTGGGTGGAGGCACAGACTGGTCGCCGGTGGTCGGCGTTGCGAATGCAGCACGTAACGCGTCGCGAGCAGATGCTTGCTCAAGAAGAATTTGAAGAGGTATCGAGTACTGAGATGTGTGATCGTTTTCGTCACGTTGACTTCGATCGTCGCTTATATCGTGAAGGATGACGCGTTTGAGGGCTGGTAACTCGGTGATATCGATTAAGTTGTGTGTGGCCTGTTTCAAGCTAGGTGCAATTTGCTCAAGCATTTGCAGATAGTTCAAACCATAAAGCTCTTTCGAAAGTACCAGTGCTTTGGCATCCGACTGCGCCAGAATATAGCCCGCTTCAGCAGCCGTATAGCGCGTATTAATGGGCACCACCACTGCGCCAATTCTGGCGCACGCACAGAAGCAAAGTGTCCACTCAAGTGAATTGCCTAACCAAACCGCGATGTGATCGTGGCGTGTGAGACCGAGTGCCAACAGGGATTGTGCCAACTGATCGACTAGACGATCGAATTGTGCAAACGTTAGAGAGATATCGTCTGACTTAAAAAATTCTTGTTCTGGCCACTGCGCAGCCGAGCGTCGCAGCGCACGACCCACTGTGAGACCTTCTAGTTCAGACAGGAGAGTCGTATTCATGATGTTCTTTGCGAAGCTAGGCGCGTCGTGCAACTATGCTCAATGACCTTAACACGTGGTCAAACCGAGTATCCACCGTCTACGCACAGGTGTTGGCCGGTCACATAGGCGGCGGCAGGCGTTGTCAGAAAAGCCGCAACGGCTGCGACCTCTTCGATTGTTCCAAAACGCTTAAGTGCTGTATTGCGCTTCATCGCTTCAATAAATTCAGGCTTGACTTGTGGCTTGAGGCGTTCAAACAAGCCCCCATCGATGACGCCAGGTGCAACACAGTTAGCTCGAATGTTATAGCGGCCCTCTTCGCGTGCGATGCCTCTCACAAGTGCCTCGATTCCGGCCTTTGGGGCAGTTGAGAGAATGTCTAGGGGCGGGTGGCGATCGAGTCCTGCGCTCGTGACGGCAACAATCGAGCCACCACCAGTCTGTCGCATCAGAGGCAGGGCAGTTTTGACCACATGAAAAAAACCATTCAGCTCGCCATTGATTGTTTGATGCCACTCAACGGGATCAATGTCGCCAACGTAAGTCATTGTGATGTCTGCGCCAGCGGCAAAGACTAGGGTGTGAATGCGTTGATGACGAGCGTGGATATCAGTCAATGCAGCATTGACCTGCTCAAGCGATGCGAGCTCAAGCGCGAAAGCCTCTGCGGTGTAGCCGCGCTTTTGAATCTCATTGACGGTCTGCTGCGCGGCAGAAGCGTTTGAGCGATAGCTAAGCGCGACTCTGGCACCACGCTCAGCGAGGGCAAGGCAAATACCTTTGCCAATTCCACCACTGCCACCGATGACAACGGCAACGCCCTCGGGGTAGTTGCCGTCAAGCTGGTGCTTCGCCGGGTTCATAGGTGGTGGTGTGCGCTTGAGTACGAGATCGCAGACTTACTCCGCCTTCACTCCCACTGTTTTAATCAGCTTGCCCCATTTGGCGATTTCAGCCTTTAGAAATACGTCTGCCTCGGCGGGCGTGTTGCCAACCGTGATAATTCCTTGATCCGCAAAGCGTTTGATAAGTTCTTCGGATTTTAGCGATTCTTTGACCGCTAGCGACAGCTTATCAACGATCGCCATTGAGGTGCCTGCCGGTGCAAAGAACATGACCCAACTCGAGGACTCAATTTTAGGGCCACCCGACTCAACAATCGTGGGCACGTCGGGGTAGCTTGGTAAACGCTTGTCAGAGAAAAACGCCAAGGCTTTGATTTTTCCGGCGCGAATATTTGCACCTACACCGCTTGGCGCATCCACCAAGACCTGGATGCTGTTTGACATTAAGTCTGTCATAGCAGGCGCTGTACCCTTGTAGGGGACGTGAACCATGTTGATACCGGCGGTGTACTTCAGCAGTTCAGATGTCAGGTGAGCCGCCGCGCCTACGCCCGAGGAGCCAAACGAGAGCTTGCCCGGATTGGCTTTGGCGTAGGCAATTAACTCGCCCATTGAGTTAACGGGCAAATCCTTGTTAACTGTTAGCACCAAGGGCGTAATCGTCACCAAAGAGATCGGTATTAATGACGTGTAAGGGTCAAACGGTAACTTGCCCTCGTAAAGCGTGACGTTAGCGGCATGCGCCGTGATCGTCGTGAGCATGGTGTAACCATCGGGCGCGGCTTTAGCGGCCTGGTCGACACCGATAATCGAATTGGCGCCAGGCTTGTTCTCGATGATGATCGACTGCCCCAGGATTGTCGCCATACGAGTCGTCACCAAGCGGGTGACGTTGTCGGTGTAGCCCCCGGGGGTGTAGGGAACAATCCATTTGATGGATTTGGTGGGATAGTCTTGCGCGAAGCCCGCACCTGACGAAAAAATTAACGCTGTCGCCGCAAGCGCGTGTATCAAGTTTTTCAAGATAGTCTCCGAAGATTCAAGTTCAGTGTATGCAAGGATAACCGTGAAAGACGAAGGACTCAGCGTTGCGCGTATTGGGTATAACCCTTGTATCCACCGCTTCGTATTGCGGGGGCTCGATTCTGGCTTTACCATGGGTGACTTCTGTTC
>CANKOW010000163.1 GCA_947484295.1 Alcaligenaceae bacterium
AGGGAGTGGTGACAGTTTCCGCTATCCTGAGCCAAAACAGATTCAATTAGACCAGAGCAATAACCACATTTTGTTGCCAAAACTTGGCTGGTTGCGATACCGCAACAGCCGTAAGGCACTGGGTCAGGTGCGTAACGTCACCGTGAGCCACTCAGGCGGCAAATGGTTCATCTCGATTCAGACCCAACGCGAGCTTGAACGACCATCACCATCGACCACAACACCAATTGGTATCGATGTAGGCATTGTCCGTTTCGCGACGCTGAGTGACGGCAACTATGTTGCCCCACTGAATAGTTTCAAGACGCACCAGCAACGACTTGCGCATTATCAGCGTCGTATGAGTCGTAAACAACAATTCAGCAACAACTGGAAAAAAGCAAAAGCTAAAGTTCAGAAGATTCACACCGCTGTCGCGAATGCCAGAAAAGATTTCCTGCATAAGACCAGTACCACGATCAGCCAAAACCACGCGCTCGTATGTATTGAGGATTTGCAAGTAAAGAACATGTCACAGTCCGCCAAGGGCAATCGCGAGCAGCACGGTAAGCAGGTAAAACAAAAGTCTGGTCTAAACCGTGCCATTCTCGACCAAGGTTGGGGTGAGTTCAGACGACAACTCGAGTACAAAGTTCAGTGGAACGGCGGTCTGTTGTTGGCGGTACCGCCGCACAACACCAGTCGCACTTGCCCCTGCTGCGGATATGTATCAAAAGAGAATCGACAAACGCAAGAAAAATTTCAGTGTGTCGATTGTGGCTACGAAAATCAAGCTGACGTAGTTGGAGCGATCAATATTTTAGAGCGGGGATACCGCTTGTTGGCCCGTGGAGAGTCGGTGCAGTCAGGCCACTCGATGAAGCAGGAACCCACCGAAGTGACGCAGGCAGCATTTGCCTGAGCACCGTAGGAATCCCCGTCCTTTCCGCGCAAGCGGCAGTCATCGACTGAGGGCGGGGAGGATGTCAATCGTTCAGGGCGTAGTGTGCCCAATTTATCGGATTGGTTCAAACGCGGAAAACTTGGGAGTGAAGGTAAGAACCCTGCATTCGGGATTCCGGCGATGTTTTGGTGTCAAGAGAGTCTTGGTATGGCGCATCCAGTGTGGAAAGCCCGAGTGTTGCTCTGAATTGAAAGCGATCAGAATTAACATCTTCTCTAAACATAGTAACGCATAACAATACTATCGTCATATGTTACTATCTTACCTTGTCATTAAATAAATGATTCAAACCTTTCGCTGCAAAGACACTCGAGACTTATTCGATGGTAAATCCGTGCGCCGCTTTGTCAATATTCAAGCGGTCGCGATGCGCAAAATGGCAATGCTGAATCGTTCGGTCACGATCAATGACTTAAAGGTGCCGCCTGGCAACCGTCTTGAACTGCTAAGTGGCGATCGTGCCGGGCAGTACAGCATCCGTATTAACGCCCAGTGGCGATTGTGTTTTAGCTGGACGGGGCGTGATGCTCAAGACGTTGAATTGATCGACTATCACTGAGAGAGTAAATATGCCAACCGTTGCCTATCCCACCCCTGGTGAAATTCTGGTTGAAGAGTTTTTAAAACCCTTGGGCATCACCCAATATCGTTTAGCAAAAGAGATCGGCGTGTCGCAGCGCCGCATTGGCGAAATCATCGCCGGAACCCGCGCAGTGACGGCGGACAGCGGTTTAAGATTTTCGCGCTACTTCGGAACCTCAGATGATTTTTGGACGGGTTTGCAATTTGACCTTGACCAGCGAAAGGCGAAAAACGCGTTGAAAGCTGTGTTGAAAAAAATTAAACCTCACGCGTCGGTTCCGCAGACGGTTTAATTGCAATCAAGCACAGCGCCGCAAAGCTGCACATGGCCAGCCCAAAGGTCAGCCACAGCACGCCGGTGCCCCATTGCGTTAACGCTAAGCCAAACGTGAAGGGGGCGATGGCTTGTGCGAATTTAGCGGGCATGGTGAGCCACCCTTGCCGATGGCCAAAGCCTTGCGGGCCAAACAGGGCTAAGGGCAAGGTGCCTTTGGCAATAATTAAAATGCCGTTGCCCAAGCCGTGCAAAATGACAAAGAGCGCAGCAAAGGGGGCACCTAACACTACCAGCGCAGCGATACCCAGCGGGTGGGCCAGTGCTGCAATGCGCGTACCAATTAAGGGATGCAGTCGTCTAAGAAACGTGAAGTCGAGGATTCGACCGGTAATTTGAGCAGGGCCCACGAGTGCGCCAATCGAAAAGGCGACCAAGAGGGGCACACCAACCCCCTCTAACAAGCGCGGCAGGTGTGACATCATGCCCATGCTGATAAAGCCGCTTGAAGCGAAAACAAAGGCCAGTAACACTGTGAGGTATTTTTCACGCTTTGGGTCGTGTACCAGTACGCTCGGCTGCGCGGTTTGATTGCGCTCTTCAGCGGGGGCTGCGGTGTCAGAGCTGTCTGAGGCATGAGGAATGAAGGCGTTGAGGGGCAGTGCGACCAACACATTCATGGCGGCCCAAAACCAACAGACCCCACGCCAGCCGTAGCGCGCCTCGACAAACACTGAGATCGTCCATCCCGCTACGCTAGCAAACCCCGCTACCATCGTGACGCCAACGAGCGCGTTATGTGATTTTTTGCCAAATATGCGTACGATTGCGGCAAACGCGACCTCGAACATACCGGTGGACATGCCTAACCCCAACACCGCGTAAGCCAGCAAAAGCAGGCCGAGCCCTTGCGCAAGCGCCAATAGCGAAAGCCCTGCTGCCAGCAACAAGTTTGAGGCAATCAGTACGGGTCGGCCGCCAAAGCGATCCACCAGTTTTCCGGCCGTGGGGCCGGCAAGCCCCGAGACGGCCAGTGCGAGCGATAAGCCGGCGTACACCGTGGCACTCGAAATCGATAGCTCAATGCTTGCAGGGACTGCCATCACCGCGGGCAGATAATAGGCGCCTGCATGCGAAATCACTTGAGCAGCACCGACGACGGTGACGGTTCGATAGACGCGGTTGGTCATTGGGTAAGGGCTTAAAGGTTGAACGGCAAGTCAGCCAACGCGGTAGATCGTTTGAATTCTGGTTTGGTCCGTTGGCCGCACAGGCTATTATTCACCAAGTTTGGTTCAAGCGTTTGTTGCCGAGGGGTGATTGAAGATTCTTGGCATTTTTTCTTAAGCGAGTGTATGGAAATCTCTCAAATTCAACTCAACTACATCGATGTTGAAGACCGCATGGTGCTGCGCATCAATATGGGCGTTGAGCAGCACTTGACCTTAGTGCTCACTCGGCGGATTGTGCGCTTTATGCTCGACAGCCTTTCGGTTTTGTTACAGCGCATTTCACCTCCTGCTACCCAGGCACCAAAGGCTGGCACTGCGGCAGCCGCGCCAAGTGCGAATGCGAATGAACCGCCGGCCGCACTAGGACAAATTGGTAAAGACACAACGCCCTTTGAAGAACGGGCGCCAGAAGGTAATGTCTTGAATGTTGGTCGTGCTGCGGTCTTGGTGAATAACGCGGCTTGCCAACAAACCGATACCGGGCTGACCTTTACCTTTTTGATTGAGCCCTTGCAACCCGTGAACTTGAATCTGTCAGCGCATTTGGGCTTGGGTGTTTCTCAACTTTTGACTGAGTTATCCAGTCGTGCCCAGTGGTTTGATGTGACCGCGATTGGTCAACGCGAGACGAGTAAAGAAGCGCTAATGGAATTGATGCCGAATCAGGGTTCCGTCACGTATCATTAAGACCGAATGTAACCGCAATGACTCATCAAACGCTGATGCTTCGTTTGCTACGAATGGCCCTTTCACTGTAAATGATTTGTTTATCGCAGACGAATCATTTACCGAAACTGATTTATTTACTACCAATAATTAATAATATTTTTTAACCAGATAACGTTTACGTGAGCCTACCCATGAGCCGTCAACAATCGATCGATCTCGCTACCGCCTATTTTGATCAGGGCCACTTTCAAGCAACGCTCGCGCGCCGCGTTGCGATGGCCACTGAGAGTCAAGAGCCGGGTAAGGTCGAAATTCTTACGTTATATCTCACACAAGAACTCACGCCTTATTTGCAGACAATGGGGTTCACTTGCAAAATTATCCCGAATCCAGTCGAAGATCGCGGCCCGTTTTTGGTGGCCGAGCGGCTCGAGTCGGGTGCTGATTTCACCGTACTGAGCTACGGCCATGGTGATGTCGTGCGAGGTTACGCACCGCAATGGAACGAGGGCTTAGCCCCTTGGGCGTTGAAGATTCAAGGCGATCGTTGGTATGGTCGTGGCACCGCAGATAATAAAGGCCAGCACTCGATTAACCTTGCTGCGCTTGAGCAAGTGCTGAGTGCGCGTGCTGGACGCTTGGGCTACAACATCAAGCTGTTATTTGAGATGGGAGAAGAAATGGGCTCGCCTGGTTTGCGTGAAGTGTGCGAACAATACGGCGACTTGTTAAAAGCAGATTTGTTTTTAGCGTCAGATGGCCCGCGCGTATCAGCCTCGCGCCCGACTTTGTTTTTAGGGTCACGCGGTGCGTTTAATTTTGAATTGAAATTAAATCTGCGCCAAGGCGCGCATCACTCGGGTAATTGGGGCGGCTTGCTGCGCAACCCCGGTATTCGTTTAGCGCACGCGATTGCTTCGATGGTCGACGCGAAGGGGCGCATTCTGGTGCCTAAACTGTTGCCAAGTTCGTTGCCTGAAAATGTCAAACGTGCACTCGCCAATATTGAAGTGGGCGGCGGGCCCAATGATCCTGAGATCGATACTGAGTGGGCCGAACCCGGCCTTACGCCGGCCGAGCGTGTGTTTGCCTGGAACACCTTTGAAACCCTTGCGTTTAAAACCGGCAATCCAGACGCGCCGGTGAATTCGATCCCTGGCTACGCGATTGCCTTTTGTCAGTTGCGTTATGTAGTCGGTAGCGACAACGAGAATTTTCTGAAGCATATTCGTGACCACCTTGATGCGCATGGTTTCACAGATGTCGAGGCAGCGGCCAGTCGGGGTGAGGCCGCCGAAGCAACGCGCTTAGATCCCGATAACCCTTGGGTCAAGATGGCGGTGGCCTCGATTACGCGCAGCACCGGTAAAACGGTTGATGTCTTACCTAACTTGGGCGGCACCTTGCCCAACGATGCTTTCTCTAAGATCTTAGGCTTGCCAACCGTATGGGTGCCGCACTCATACGCGGCCTGTTCGCAGCACGCCCCAAACGAACACATGCTGGGCTCAGTCGCACGCGAGTCGCTGCAACTCATGGCCGGCTTGTTTTGGGATCTTGGCGACGAGGGCGCGCAGATCGCTGGGTCTGAAGCTGTCTAGATTGTTGCTAGTCTTGTTGGCCGGGGCAAAAATAGCCCCGAGCCGGTGAGAAGGCTTGGCGCCTCGCGACTCACTCTATCTGCGTCTTAAACCATTCACGCGCAAGGCGATCCCAGAATTGTGCGCCCACACCTAAGATGTCATCATTAAAGTCGTAGCCTGCATTATGCAGACTGACGCCCGGTTTGCCGCCTTTGCCATTGCCGATAAAGCCATAGGCGCCCGGAACCTTAAGCAGCATGAAGCTGAAGTCTTCGGCCGTCATAGCAGGTGGCACGTTATCAAAAGCGTTTTCGACACCAACGGTGGCGGCCATCATTTTTGCCATAAACGCGGCTTCTTTTGGATGGTTGTCGGTGCTGGGGTAGCCTGGCTTGAGAATAAATTTTGCGGTCGCGCCATGTGCTGCAGCGATATGCTCACTGATTCGCTCAAGGCCAACAGTCAGGCGATTTAAGGTCTCTTGGGTTAACGCACGAGTAGTGCCATAAATGATGGCTTCGTTGGGGATGATGTTTTCAACGGTGCCTGACTCGATCTTACCAACGGTGACCACTGCGCTGTCTAGCGGGTCGGTACCGCGCGACACCAGCGTTTGCAATTGACCGACGATGGTGCAGGCCACGGGGATCGGATCAACGCCAATGTGTGGTTGCGCGGCATGACCACCCTTGCCGCTGACTCGAATTTCAAAACGATTGGCCGCCGCCATGATCGGGCCGACACGCACGCCCATTTGACCGGCAGGTAGTACGGGCCAGTTATGTAAAGCGAAGGCAGCCTTGGCAGGAAACTTATCAAACAAGCCGTCTTCGATCATTGCGCGAGCACCTGCACCGCCTTCTTCGCCCGGTTGAAAAATAAAATGGACGGTGCCGCTGAAGTCGGGGTGGGCAGCCAGTAGAGTGGCGCCGCCCAACAGCATGGCGGTGTGACCGTCGTGACCGCAGGCGTGCATACGCCCGGCGTAGGTACTGACGTGTTCAAACTGGTTCAGTTCAGTGACGGGTAGGGCATCCATGTCGGCACGCAAGGCCAGCACGCGTGCGGGGTCACCAGCTTGTGCACCACGGCCACGCAAAGTGGCTACCACACCGGTTTTGCCAAGACCGCGATGCACCTCCAGGCCCAGCTCTTGCAAGTAAGCGGCGACCTGGTCTGAGGTGCGCACTTCTTCAAAGCGTAATTCAGGATGGGCATGGAGATCACGTCTGAAGCGAATCAGTTTGCCCAAGTAAGGGGTGATGTCGGCGACATCGATCGAAGCGGTGTCAGAAAACACTTGCATAAAAACCTCGGTGCGCGTGAAGGCGTTGCGTGATAATTTGGCGGGTCAGCGCAAGCGTTGCAATTGAGCTTGAATCACGATCCCTGTGAGATTCAGTATATAGTTTTAGATTCATGTTGGCGATCAGTTCAAATACCTTTAAAAATCAAAGAGATCGGCTCTTGTTGATCGCCCGAAATTACAAAAAAGGCCTTTCATGCAGACTTCCTATGATCTTTTGATCCGAAATGCCACGATTGTGGATGGTACCGAGGCCATCCGCTATACTGCAGACATTGGTATCAACGGTGATCGGATCGTCAAAATCGATGATCTTTCGACATCTTCTGGCAAAACAGAGATTGATCTAAAGGGGCAGGTCGCGGCACCTGGTTTCATCGATGCGCACACGCACGACGATCGCCTGATGCTCTCGAATCCAGAGATGACGCCTAAAGTCAGTCAGGGGGTGACCACGATCATTGGTGGCAACTGTGGGGTCTCTTTGGCTCCGATGCCCCGCCCGATCCCTGACCCGGTGACCCCGCCCTTGAATCTGCTTGATGACGAAGGAAAGTGGTTTAAATTCACCACCTTCAAAGCCTATTTGGATGCCTTGCGGGCGCAACCCTCAACCACCAATCGTGCCATGCTGGTGGGTCACACCACGCTTCGTGTGGCCACGATGGATGATCTTGAGCAACCCGCCACGACTGCGCAAATTGCGGCAATGCGCGAGTTGGTGGTTGAAGCGATGCAGGCGGGTGCGATCGGTGTGTCGACGGGGCTTTTTTATGAGCCTGCCGTTGCAGCGCCTACCGAAGAAGTCATCGAAATTTGTCGCCCCCTAAAAAAATATAACGGCCTATATTGCACCCATATGCGCGACGAGGCCGACGGCGTGATCGACTCGCTTGAAGAGACCTTTAGGATTGGTCGTGAAGCTGATGTACCGGTTGTGATTTCGCATCACAAGGTGATTGGCGCCAAAAACTATGGTCGCTCAGCAGAGACTCTGGCGTACATTCAAAAAAATATGGCGAAGCAGCCGATTTGTTTGGATTGCTATCCTTACACGGCAGGTTCAACGGTATTGTCTTATAGCCGCGCCGAGACCTCCTCGCGTGTGATCGTGACCTGGTCAAAGCCGTTTCCTCGAT
>CANKOW010000164.1 GCA_947484295.1 Alcaligenaceae bacterium
GCGCATTGTTCTGACGAAGAATTTGAACGCCAGCGCAAACACTTTGATTTATTCAAAGGCGCACTGATCTACACGCCTGGAGACAACGACTGGACAGACTGCGGTCGCAAAAGTAACGGCAGCTATGATCCTCTTGAGCGGCTCGAAAAACTTAGGGGGCAATTTTTTAAACCTGATACCTCTTTGGGTCAAGCACCCCTACCCCTTGTCACACAAGGCAAGGTAATGCCTGCCTACTCGACCTTTGTTGAAAATCAGCGGTGGCAATTTTCTAATACGCTATTTACGACTGTGCATATTGTAGGTAGCGACAACCGCTTTGCGCCAAACAACGCTGAGGCTGAAAAAGAATTTCTGGCGCGCGACCAAGCCAACATCGCTTGGATTAAAGAAGCGTTTCGCGTTGCAGCTAGCCAAAACCTCAAGTCCCTCGTTTTTGCTTTTCAAGCGGATGTCATTCGAGGGATGTCGCGCTCAGGCACTTGGGCCGAAAAGACAGGATTTCACGCCTCAGTTGAAAAAACCTTGCTGCCTCTTGCTAAAGAGTTTCAAGGTTCTATCTTGATTGTGCATGGCGACAGCCATAATTTCGAATTCGACCAAACATTTATGCTTGAGTCGCAAATCCTAAAAAACGTCTATCGTCTTGAAGTGCCCGGTGCAAAAACAACTGGCGCGGTGAGCGTCACGATTGAAGAGGGCAATTCAATTCCTTTTTCAGTCAAAACAATCGTCGTGCCCTAAAACGTCCTACGACTGACGAGGTGTGTGGCCGATTGATCGTCAACTCACCACCGCACTGAAGTGAACACTTCAATTTCACCGCGCCGTTGTCGCACCTCGCGCGCGCGGTGTGGTAGGTGTAAACGCCGTGTTTTCGGCGGCTGCATTCTCAATCACCGCGGCATCTTCTGCCAGTAACAATCGCTCTGCAACGAGTGCGCGCGTGGCCGCGCGTATCTTGGTCAGATACTCGTTAATACCTTCGGGATACCGCACATCAAGTGCGGCACGTGTATCGTCAGGCTTGCGGTCTGCGGTCGTCTTCGCAAAGGGTCGATAAGTACCGCTCTGACGACATGCCATCACAGTCAATGGAGCGTTCATGTAACCATGACTCGCAATCGGTACTGCAATATCGGGCAGCACAACGCCACTCATCGCATTGCCGTCGACATCGCGCTTAGGCACCATGACCGTCGCACCTGCAAGAAAGTTCGGTGCTTGAAATACCTCAGTGTCGTTTAAACGCGCTTCAAGGTCGAACAGACGGCTAGCTGGCGGTGTCTTACCTTGCACCCACTCGTCAAGCGCAACCAGCTGTGCCCGCACGGCTGGCGCCCAGTCGATTTGGCCAGGTGCTTCGGTGCACTCTGGATTTTTATCGCGACCATTAATGTGCGGCGAGCCAGAGATATCGAACATGCGAACATTCTCAGGCATCGGCAAATCATCGATACCCTTGGCGCCGGTGCGCGTAAGCGCCGCACGCCCACCCAGATAATCGTTGTGGGCGTGGTTCACCACGACGCGTGGAAGCTTGCGATACTTCGTTTGTGCAACCTGCATCACATCGCCGTAGGTGAAGGGCTCTTCGTGAACACCGCGTAGTTCAGGTTCAGAGTGGCCTGGCGTTTGCCATGCGACTGAACCGGGCCCTGGTCCTGCGGCAAGCAACGGCAACTGCCCGGCCCCAGCCTGTGTGATGTGCAGTCCATCAAACACCATCTTGTCGCCAAGCTGATTAAAGCCATTGAGCAAAAAGCTTTTCAAGAAACGCCCCGTTTGCGAGTAGCCCACTGCATAGGTGCGCTCAATCGCATCGACCAGCGGGTTACCTGCGCGCGCGTCACGCAAAAACAGCGTGATATCGCGCACCGCAGCGAACCCCACGCCTTCGGCATAGAGCTTACCGCCCTTGTCGTCAGAAAAAATCGGAAACACCGGCCCCTCGCCCTGCTCCCAATGCACAACGGCCACCGACCAACCTCGGTTCTGCAGAAACCCGTTACCCTGATCGAGTGAGCCGACTGCAAGCGGCCGAGCACGAGGGCTGTTGTACAGCCCATGACTAATTGGCCGACCGCGATTAGGCACGTCAATCAACAAGTTGCCGTTACCAGCCTGCGGTGATTCTGGAATAATCAAGGTTACTAGCGTACGGTATTCAACAAGCCCACTCGCATTGCGTGGCGCCGTGTCTAGCCCGGGGATTGGCTCTGCTGGCGACAACTCACCTAACGCCTCTGCCTCGATACGCAGATACTTGCCTACTGCAAAGTCGCCATAGAGCTCGGTCGATTTAATTGCAAACTCTGTGATCGCGGCAGCTGCAACAAGAGGCATGATCTTTTTGTACCTGTTCTCATCAAAAGACGCGAGGGCGTCATGACCTGGGTGTTTTACAGTCTGCATTGCCAAAACGTTGAACGCACAACTGGCGAGCACAGCTGCGCATCACGGCATCGCGAGGATCAGCGTTCGTATCAATCACCTCTAAAGACTGATAGGTGCGGTACTCGCTACGCATCTCAGGCCTACATTTGGTTTTGACACGATTGTCTTCGGTGCGGCTTTCACAAATTGACCCGCCCGTTGGCACTGTGATGACCGTGGTGCGTGGCACGAACACCTGAATCGTATTGGGAGGAAATTGCCGATACGCGTTTGGCGAACATTCGTCTTGCGCCTGCAGGTATTCTCGAGTCACGCAGCCCGACAATAAAACAAGAAGACAAAGCAAGATCTTTTTCACGGTATCTCTTTAACTTGAACGGAAAGGATCACCAACCGAGCATATGGCGAATTTTTTTCCTGCCTTTTCGATCTATTGAGGCAAGTGAATATTCAATCCAGTGTATCAATCAAAACAAAATTAATCACCGATTACCCCCAAGCTTTTGCGTCAAACCAGGCGGATTTGAAAAGGTTTTTCTGAAAGCCGATTGCCCAGCATTTGAAAATTTCAAGCCAGCCTGTTTGACCGCCTCGTCACTGACTTTGTGTAAGGGCGTATAAAACGGGTGGTGATGCTCAATAAACGGGTTGTTACGCGCCGCGTTATAACAAAAAATCACGGTCCAGCGCCGGTTCGGCGAACGGTTTTGATCCGACCGATGCATCACATTTGCATGAAAAAATAACGCGTCGCCGGGTGCCATCTCAACGTAGTCGAGTGGCATCTGCTGCAACATCTGCTCAACTCGCTTTGGATCGGCACCGACCTGCTCACCAGGGATAATGCCGTGTTCAACACGGCCCACCAAATGCGAACCACGAATCACCTGCAAACAGCCGTTTTCAGGCGTTGCCTTATCGAGCGCAACCATCACACTGGCCATGTGAGGCAATAGGCAACCATTGTGATACCAATAGCCATAGTCCTGATGCCACTCCCAGGCGCCGCCTTCAAGTGGTTCTTTAGCTGTGAGTTTTGAGTGGTAATGATAGACCTCGCCGCCCAACATCTGCTCCATCGTGTCAACCACCCGATGTGATCGAGCCGCCAAACCATAAACGCTGTCACCCGGATGATTCCAGGTCGCCATCTTGGTCGCCTTACCCTGTGCATCTTTGCGATCGTAAAGACTCTTTTGCAAGTCTGGGTCTTGCTCGATTGCAGCCGCCATTAAAGCAACCTCTTCTTGATCGAAGAGCTTGCGGACAATCACATAACCATCTGCAGCAAAGGCAGCCGCTTGCGCAGCAGAGAAAACTGAAGCCATGTCAGAACTCCTTGGTCCACTACAGGGGGATGCCAAACCTTAGCCTGGCCGACGCTCAAACGCGGGGATATCGTCGGGGATATGGTGAAACGGCTGCTTATCAATCGTAAAAATTGCAGCCGTCGGCTTATAAACTGACGGGTCATCCAGGGTGCCGACTTTGATGATCATGGCGCCAGGGCGAAACGGTGATTGGGTTACAAGACTAGTGCCGCAGTTCGAACAAAAATGGCGCGTCACAGCCTTGTCGATGTCTGTGCGCGTGAACGTGGCTGGCACGCCCATCTCGAATTTAAACCCAGCCTGTGGCAGCACCATGAGTGCATTAGGATGCCCACCCGCAATGTATTGACACTCACGACAATGGCACTGCAACGAGGCCATGACATCGCCCTCAAAACTGTACCGAATCTGTTTGCAATAACAACCGCCCGTGAGTTTCATCGCTCGCTCCTGATATTTTTATTGGCCGACTCAATTTGTTGAGAAATATCGTAACACTAACGTGCCCTTAAGCAGCACTCAGTTCAGAAGATAAGCTTGCTTTAAAGTGCCCTTATGCAGCACTCGCTTCGCCAGATGCGCTTACTTTTAAGAGGGCGTCCACGGGTGATGGGATGACCATAGTGCCGCAGGTGTGCTATACCCAAACAATATTGACGACCCTCTTGGAGGCAACTTTGAAACACCTTTCCGTCCCTTCCTTCTTTTGCAGATGGCTGCCGCTCGTGGCGCTACTGTGCCTATTGGCGCCAACGGTTCAGGCCCAAACTCCCATCACTAAATCTATTCGAGTGATTGTGCCCTACGGCCCGGGCGGGGCGACCGATGCGTTGGCACGCTTAATCGCGCCCTACGTGGGAGAAGAATTTGGTCAGCAAGCAGTTGTTGAAAATCGCGCGGGCGCGGGCAGTACGATCGGTACCCTCGCCGTGGCCAAAGCAGAGCCAGACGGCCTGACCATTGGAATGATCGATGCCGCATTTATTACTAACCCAAGCCTCGTCTCAAAACTGCCTTACGACACGCTCAAAGACTTCACGCCCATCGTGTTTATCGCCACCTCGCCTTTGGTGTTGTTGGTGAACCCCTCACTGCCAGCCAAGAACCTGCAAGAGTTTATTGCCTATGCAAAAGCCAACGCAGGCAAAATCACGTTCGGCTCTGCGGGTCAAGGCACGGGCGCGCATTTAGCGGCCGAGCAGTTCAAGGTGCAGGCTGGCATCGAAATGTTGAACATCCCCTTCAAGGGCGCGGGCGAAGCCATCACGCAACTGATTGGTGGGCAAACCACCGCAATGTTCTCAACCCAAATAGGGTCAAAAGCCATGTTAGATGCGGCCCGCGTGCGGGCACTGGCCATCACCAGTCAACTGCGTAGCGAGCTTTTTCCAGACATCGCGACCTTTATCCAATGGGGCCTGCCAAAGGTGGATGCCAGCACCATCAACGGGCTGATTGCGCCTTTGGGTACGCCCGACGATTACGTGAAGCGTGTCAACGCCGCCGTGAATCGCGCCTTGAAAACAGCAGAACTCCAAGCCAAGCTCAAACAACAGGGCTTTGTCACGGTTGGTGGCTCGCCCGCCGAGTTTGCCGCTTGGATCCCAGCTGAAATTACGAAGTGGGCGAAGGTCATCAAAGACGCCAACATCAAAGCCGAATAGACCAGTCGCTCAGCCTAGCACCCAAGAAAAAATTGAAGCAGAAAATAGTCTATTTTTTACGAAGATCAACGCTCACCTGAAAATCTCATGACCATTAGAAAGATCGACACCTTCGCCTTAAGCCTCCCCTTCGAAATCTATGGCCCCCGTCCAAAGTTCGCGGGGCTTGATCGCTCAATGGAGATCCTTCTGGTTCGCGTTGAGACCGACTCTGGCATTGTTGGCTGGGGTGAGGCCTTTGGCTTTGGTATTTGGCCCGCCACCCGAGCCGCAATCCACGCCATGGTGGCGCCACTTGCGCTGGGTCGCGACGAAACCAATATCCCTGCCTTGATGGAGGATCTCAATCGAAAACTTCATATCGTCGGGCGCACCGGGCCTATGGTCTTCGCTCTCTCGGGCTTGGATATCGCCCTGTGGGATATTGCAGGCAAAGCCGCGGGTCAACCGGTATCGGCGTTACTGGGTGGTGCCAAGCACACCCGTCTGCCCTGTTACGCAAGTTTGATGCGCTATACCGACCCGGGCCTAGTCGCCGAAAACAGTGCCCGCGTGGTTGAGCGAGGCTATGGCGCCGTTAAGCTTCATGAGCTTGGTGTTGAGCAAGTCAAAGCAGCACGTCACGCAATCGGCCCAAAGATCGGACTAATGATGGACGTCAATTGCCCTTGGTCTGTAATAGAAGCCTTGGCGGTTGCCGACGCCGTACGCCCCTACGACCTGAGCTGGTTCGAAGAACCCATTTGGCCCCCCGAGGATTTTGAAAGCCTTGCACAAGTCAGAGCACAGAGTGGTTTAAAAATCGCGGCGGGCGAAAACGCGATGAGCGTGAAGAACTTTGAGCAAATGTTTAAAGCGGGCGCCGTGGATATTGCTCAGCCAAGTGTGACAAAAATTGGTGGCATCTCGCCCATGATGGAGATCGCCGCACTCGCTGCGCAGCACAATGTTCTCATGACCCCACATTGCCCCTACTTTGGTCCAGGGTTGTTAGCCAGCGTTCATATCGCTGCAGCGCTTGCCCACGCACCGATGATCGAATACTCGTTTGCCGACCTGGGTGCCAACCCCTTGGGAGATGCGATTGAGGTCAAGAATGGCTTTATTGCTGTGCCCTCGGGGCCGGGCTTGGGGCGCGACCCTGATCCAGAGATCATCAAACGCTATAGCGTGTAGCGGTTTAATTTAGGGTCGACGACCTCACGCAACATTTCGGTGCAGAGCCATCCGGTGCAGAGTTTTTCTCATTTTTGCAAGCCTCGCGATACCTCGCAATACAGCCATCACGCTGGCCTAAGACCTCTTGACCAAGGCATATGAAAAATATAAAAATTTCAATGCGCAAACGTTTGGCGCGTAACACGCATGGGGCAGCATTAAATGAACTATAAAACTTTCTTCAAATCATTGGTCGTTGCAGCATCTTTAGCGATCGGTCACGTTGCGTTTGCCGGCGATGCCGATTTCACATTAACCAATCGTACAGGCTACGATATCGAATCCGTCTACATTACACCTAGTAAATCAAAAAGCTGGGGGCCAGACCGCCTCGGCAGATCAATTTTGGCGAATGGCCGCTCACGCGAAATGGTCTTCAACAAACAAGGTTCAGTTTGTATCTATGACATGAAGATACATTGGGACGGCTACGGCGAAGACGATGACAGAACATGGGAACAACTGGACCTGTGTTCAATCAACAAGATCACTCTGCGTTACAACAAGAGTACTGATGTCACAACGGCCGTCTTCGAATAAAGCCAGTTAATCGAAAAAAGCCCTGACGTAATTTAAAGCGTCAGGGCTTTTTTGCCTACTTTTTACGTGGTGGCAAGCCAGTGTGTTGGGTCAAGATGCGACCTGGCGTAACAGCTTTACGCACCGTAGATTCAGTACTGTTTTTACGACGTGCGCTGGTATAGCTGCCGTCTGTTCTGGGCTGGTGAAACGGAATCAAATGCTTTTTACCATTGCCAATCAGATCCGAGCGCCCCATCGCTTTAAGCGCCTCACGCAGCAAAGGCCAATTGTTGGCATCGTGATAACGCAAAAACGCCTTGTGCAGCCGACGACGGCGATCTCCGCGCACAATATCAACTGTTTCGCTGGTGCGTGTGACACGCCCTAAGGGGTTGCGCCCAGAGTGATACATCGCCGTTGCGGTTGCCATCGGACTTGGGTAAAAGGTTTGCACCTGATCGGCACGAAAGCCATGGCTCTTGAGCCAAACCGCCAAGTGCATCATGTCTTCATCACTGGTGCCGGGGTGGGCAGCAATAAAGTACGGCACCAAAAACTGTTTTTTGCCC
>CANKOW010000165.1 GCA_947484295.1 Alcaligenaceae bacterium
GGTGACGCCGCCTGGAGCAAAAGGCACAATCAGTCGAATCGACTTATTCGGATAAGTGTTTTGGGCCATCACTGTCGTAGAGGCTGCAATCAGCGTCAATCCCAAAAAAGAGAGTGCCGCGCGAAGCGTATGTTTCATGAATTTTTCTAGCATGTTGTTTCCTTATTGAATGACTGATTTTTAATCTCAAATGTAACTGGTAATGCTTCACGTCTGTTTGAGTGACCTGCTAAGTCGTTGCCTGCTGACGATTGGAACCAGCTGGTATCTCGTAATGATTCAAATCTGTTTGCGCTGCTTGCTAAGTCGTTGCCTGCTAACGAAAGGAACAAGCAGGTATCTGGCAATTAATGATTCAAATCTGTTTGAGTTGCTTGCTAACGAATGGAACAAGCCCTCCGGCATTGATAATGTCTTGTATGTACGGTGGAAAGGGCTTGGCTTGAAAGACTACGCCATTAACCGTGAACCGCCCCTTTGCGATGTCTGCCTCAATGGTATCCCCGCTTTTAACCGCCGCAACGATGTCTGCGCACTCAAACACGGGCAGCCCGATATTGATCGCATTGCGATAAAAAATGCGGGCAAAGCTCGTGGCAATAATGCACGAGATCCCGGCAGCTTTAATGGCGATGGGGGCATGTTCTCTTGAAGAGCCTGTTCCAAAATTACTGCCTGCGATGATGACATCGCCGGGGCGTACGCGTTGGATAAAACTTGGATCGAGACCTTCTAGGCAGTGAGGGCCGAGTTCTTCTGGCGTGTACAGATTGAGATATTTGCCAGGCAAAATCACATCCGTGTCGATGTTTGCCCCGTACAGGTGGATCGTTGCACCGTTCATACGAGCTCCTTTCTGCCTGCCTGAGGGGCAACGCTAAGCGGATCAACAATTTTGCCTGCAACCGCTGCAGCGGCAGCAACCCAGGCATTGGCCAGATAAACCTTGGCAGCAGCATGCCCCATACGCCCTCTAAAATTTCGATTCGTTGTCGAGATCGCAGCCTCCCCCGCCGCCAGGATCCCCATATGGCCACCAAAGCACGCGCCGCAAGTTGGCAACGAGATACCGGCACCCGCCTCCGACAAAATCTCAAGCAAGCCTTCACGTGCGGCTTGTCGATAGATCGCACTGGTAGCAGGTACGACAATGAGCCTGACGGTCGGGGCAATCGTCTGCCCCTTCAACACCTCGGCAGCCTGCCTCAAATCGGTGATGGTGCCGTTTGAGCAATTGCCAATATAGACTTGGTGCACGATGGTTTCAGCGACCTGGGCAACCGGTAAGCCATTGGCAGGTGACGGCGGCGCGGCAACCAAGGGGGTCAAATGCTGCAGATCAATCGTATGGCGCGCCAGATAGTCGGCATCTGCATCGGGCATGACGGGCTGTCGGGCGGCCCACCCAGACTGTGCGATGTACTGCGCCACCTGCTCGTCGTACTCAAACACACAGGTATCAGCGCCCGCTTCGACTGCCATATTTGCAATCGCCATGCGCTCATCGATATTCAAGTTCGCCAAACCGCTGCCACCAAACTCAAGCGCGGCATTTAAAGCACCATCGACACCGATTTTTGCAATCAGGCTCAAAATGATGTCTTTGCCTGTGACAAAGCGCCCGGGGTGACCAACTAAGTCAACCCTGATTGAGCGCGGCACTTTGACCCACAGCTCGCCGGTAGCAATCACACCCGCCAGATCGGTTGACCCAAACCCTACTCCGCACGCGTTTAAGGCACCGGCGGTACAGGTATGAGAATCTGCACCAAAGATCAGGCCGCCAGGGCCAACCTTACCGAGCTCGGGCAACAGCGCATGCTCGATCCCATGACGACCGGATTCGTAGAAATTTTTAATCCCAAACTTATTGCCAAAGCCTCTTAACAAATTAATGGCGTCGGCGCTTGTGACATCTTTTGGGGGTGAAAAGTGGTCGGCTACCAAGACGACTTTTTCTGAATCAAACAGACGATCAACACCCATCTTTTTTAATTGTTCGACGGTAATCGTGCCGCTTGTGTCATTGAGAAGCACCACATCAGGGGTAAGAATCTCAATGTCGCCCGCACGGGCCTGCCGTGATTGTGCATGGACTGCAAATATTTTTTCTGTCATCGTGAAGCCCATGACATCTCCTGGTGAGGCAGCCCGCGCGCGCGCCACTACTGCCTTGAATTTTTTTCGGATTTGCGCTTAAAACCTCGCCATTCAGGGCGATGAGGATGTCAAGTATATTTGCATATTACTCACAAATAACGAGAAAACCATGAGCCCTGCACAGTCCCTGCGTAAACGCCTCTTGAACCCCGAGATTATGGTGATTCCGGGCGGCGGCTCGCCGATTGAGCTCAGGCAAATCGAGGCGGCTGGCTTTGAGGCTGGGTACGTTAGCGGCTATGCCACAGCGGCAGCCCGTTACGGCGAGCCCGATATCGGTTTGATTGCCTATGCTGACATTGAAGATTCAGTACATGCCATCAGGCGCGTCACAACAATCCCCCTAATCGTTGACTGCGATACCGGTTATGGCGATGTGGCAAACGTGGTGCGTACCGTCAGAGGCATGGAGCTACTAGGGGTGGCCGCCATCCAGCTTGAAGATCAAGCCTGGCCTAAGCGCTGCGGGCACATGGATAACAAAATTGTTGAGTCACGCGAGATTGCCGTCAGAAAAATCCGCGCAGCGGTCGCAGCTCGCAACAACCAAGACACACTCATCGTTGCGCGTACCGATGCACGAGGCCCAATGGGGATCCAAGAGGCGCTTGAGCGCTGTATGTTGTTTAAAGAGGCCGGTGCAGATATTCTGTTTGTGGATGGCCCGCAATCACTCGAAGAGCTCGAACTAATCGGTCGCGAACTGCCGGGCCCGTTATTGGCCAATATGTCTGAAACTGGCTTAACGCCGCTGCGCTCAGCCAAAGAGTTACAACAAATGGGCTATGCGATTGCGTTGTTTCCGAGTAGCACGGTCAGGCTTACCATCAAAACTGTTGATGATTTTTTGACGGATTTGAAAAAAACCGGAGACTCACGCGCCTGGGTCGATAAGATGGCTTCACTTGAGCAAACGAATAATGCGTTAGGGTTAAATCAGATTCGTAGCTTTGAGCAAGCGCTGCTTTCGAAAGAGAAATAGTCTGTGTACAACGTTTTTTTGAAACTGAATCGTTGCTGAGCACAACAACGTCTTAGAGCCAAAGCGGATGGCACGTCGCAAAGTCGTGCCATCCAGAGTGCCGCCGTTGAGCCCTATTTCACAAAAAACTCTGTGCCGTTCGCAAACAAATTAGGTTTCATAAATATCGACAACAGCACGGCACCGTTTGGCGAATAGGCTTGATGAACGTGGCCACCCGGACGCCACACGAAATGCCCTGGCAGCGCAGCGCCTTCTTGGTCGACTAAGCTACCTTCGAGCATATAGGTCTGCTCAATGGCAGTGTGCTCGTGCAAAGGCACAATCGCGCCTGGCTCCATCTTGAACAAAATGGTTGACATGCCTGACTCAGGATCCGCATACAACACCTTGGTCGTGATGCCTGGAAACTTCGATGGTGCCCACTCCATTTTCGAGGGGTCGATATAGTGCGACATCAAGTTGCTGGGCAACTTTGTCGGGTCTAACCACCCAGTCGGCACCTGAGGTTTTAAAACAGTTTCAGCATTGCTCATGAATCGCTCCTAAAGAATAATGACAACACCAACGAGGCGCTATTTTGCGTCTGCGAGTGACTTCAGCAATTTATCGCCATCTGCACCTGCTTTGGCAGCCCATTGAGTCGTCATCTTTTTGCCGATCTCACGCAATTGCGCGTTAAAGGCAGGATTCGCCGCCTGTACCGTCAGGCCGTTTGATGTTGCCTTATCGTTCGCCACACGGCTCACTTCGGTACTCATTTCCCAGCCACGTGTTTCAGCTTTCGCTGCGGCCTCTAGCACCACCTTCTTTAAATCGTCTGACAGACTTGAAAACGTTTTTTCGTTGATAAACACCACGTCGCGGCTATGCATGGCGCGCACATCATAGAAAAATTTTGTAAATTGCCAAGCCTGTAATTCAACAACAGTCGCGATTGAGGTCATGGTTGAATCGACGGTACCCGTCGAAAACGCCTGAGCAATTTCTGACGACTGAATGATTGCGGGCACTGCACCAGTCAGTGTGGCAAAGCTAGCCGTCGTGGGGCTCGAGGCGCGAAACTTCGATCCTTTCATGTCTTCGACTTTTGCAAAGGCGCCTTTACTTAGGATGCCCTGCCCTGGCCACGCCACATAGAACAACGGCACCAAACGCGTTTTGCGCAAGCGTGCCTCGATATACGGCTTACTCAACTCATGTAACTTCTTGGCTTGGTCATAGCCCTGAACAAGAAATGGAATGGTGTCCACTTCAAACATGGGATCTTCGTTTGCATAAGCCGACAGAAGAATTTCACCGAGCTGAATTTGATCAGATTGCACAGCGCGCTTGATTTCGGGCATCTTAAACATTGAGCCATTCGAACGCACCAAAATTTCAATCTTGCCGCCTGACGCCTTCTTCACATCCTCGGCGAACAAACGAATGTTCTGAGTGTGAAAGTTCGAATCTGAATAAGGGGTGGCCATATCCCATTTGATTTGCGCTTGTGCGTTTGCACAAAGTGCCATCGCCAGCGACATGAAAATGCCTAATAGACTTGCTGGTTTCATGTTGTCTCCGGTATTGTTTGAATAATAATAAACGCCCAACTATGTCGTCGAGCACTCTACGTCAATCTGCGTTGACACTAAGTATGGTTTCATGAAACTATCAAATTTGTCAACGTATTCCGAAATGCGCACTAAATACCCACCTTAATAAGAGGCTTGCATGCGTGCTGTTCTGAATCGAATCTATGATGGTGCGGGCGTTTTAGCAGGTGTGTTTTTTGTGCTGATCGCCGTATTTGTCATCGCTAATGTGTTTGGTCGTCAACTCGGCATCGCGGTCAAATCTGCGGATGAGTTTGCAGGCTATTGCATGGTTGCCTCGTCATTTTTAGGCCTCGCTGCAACCTTCAGAGACCGGATACATGTTCGCGTCACACTGCTGATCGATCGCTTCTCGATCTCGACAAAAAGAAAATATGACGTGCTTTGCCTGGCGATGGCCGTCGTGCTCTTAACGTATCTGACCTTCCATGTTGGACACATGACCTGGGAGTCTTTTGACTTTGATGAAAAAACACCTGGCATGGTGCCAATCCCTCTCTGGATCCCACAAATGGGAATGCTGCTTGGGATGTTGATCTTTTTGATTTCGTGTGTGGATGCTCTCTGTGCAACCATCACACAAAGCGAAGACACATTCTTTCTTGCCTCCGAGCAGTCAAACCAAGCGGAGTAAAGACATGGATAGTGCGCTACTTTCGATTGTACTGATCGTATTTCTGTTTCTCTTACTGGCCACTGGGCTATGGGTGGCACTCACGCTCGCTCTTGTCGGTGTGCTTGGCATTGCCCTGTCTTCTCAAGCGAGCCCAGGCGCCGTGTTCGCCACCTCCGTATGGGGCGCAAGTTCGAGCTGGACACTCACGGCACTTCCGTTGTTCATCTGGATGGGTGAAATATTATTTCGCACCCGCCTCTCGGCAGATATGTTCGCAGGGCTAGCGCCTTGGCTTGGCCGGCTACCTGGACGTCTGCTTCATGTCAATGTCATCGGCTCTGGCATCTTTGCCGCGGTCTCTGGTTCGTCATTGGCCACAGCCGCCACGATCGGGCGTATGTCTTTACCCGAACTCAACAAGCGCGGCTACGACCCCTACATGTCGATTGGCTCGCTGGCGGGCTCTGGAACATTGGGTCTGATGATCCCCCCGTCAATCATCATGATTGTCTATGGCGTTGCGGCAGAGCAATCGATCCCCAAGCTCTTTATCGCTGGCGTTCTGCCAGGGATCGCGCTGGTGATTCTTTTTTCTGGTTACATCGCGGTTTGGGCGCTGTTGAATCCCTCTAAGGTTCCGCCTGATGATTTAAAAGTCAGTTTAAAAACAAAAATTCTATCCACGCTACGTCTTCTACCGATCATCAGCCTGATCGTTGCGGTGATCGGCTCAATCTATTTGGGCATTGCGACGGCCACCGAGGCAGCGGCAGTGGGTGTGTTGGGCAGCCTGATTCTTGCTGCGTTGTCTGGCGCACTGACTTGGAACTCTCTCAGCGACTCGATCATGAGCGCGATGAAAACATCTTGCATGATTGCGCTGATATTATCGTGCGCAGCATTTTTGGGCTTAGCGATGGACTATTCTGGGGTGCCGAGGTTGCTTGCAGAATGGATCACCGGAATGAATCTGAGCCCAGTGCATCTGATCGCTTACTTAACAGTGCTCTTTATTATTTTGGGTTGTTTTATCGACGGCATCTCGATCGTAGTGATCGTGAGCTCAATCATCCTTCCGGCGATCAAGCTCGCCGGTATTGATTTGATCTGGTTTGGGATCTACTTGGTGTTGGTGGTTGAAATGTCACTGATCACCCCGCCTGTCGGTATGAATTTGTTTCTTTTGCAAGGCATGACAGGCAAAAGTCTCGCCTTCGTCTCTAGAGCGTCGTTTCCCTTCTTTATTTTGTTGGTTCTAGCCGTCGCGCTAATTTGGTACGTGCCGGGGCTTGCGACGTGGTTGCCTTCAAAAATGATGTCTTAGGCTGGCAATGAACGGGACACTTTACGTGCAGCACAAAATTGATCCCGACTGTTTGGCTGCGTTGCCTAATGGCTCGGGTGTATATATCTTTAAGGGGCAAGGCACCCTCCCCCTGTACATCGGCAAGAGTGTCAATATTCGTAGCCGTGTCTTGAGCCACTTGCGCACGCCCGACGAGGCCAGCATGATTGCCCAGACACGTCGGATTGACTTTATTGAGACGGCGGGCGAGCTTGGCGCGTTGTTGCTTGAATCAAGAATGATTAAAGAGCAAAGCCCTTTGTTCAATCAGCGCTTAAGGCGCGTGAGAAGATTCTCTTCTCTTCGCTTGCGTCAAACAGACAAAGGCACAACGCCCGAAATCGTTGACAGCAAGACGGTCAACCTTGGCACAACCCCTAAACTGTTTGGCTTGTTTTCGTCTAATTATGCTGCGAAGCAAAAACTCAACGAGCTTGCGCAACAGCATGGCCTGTGTAAAGTCGTTCTGGGCTTAGAAAAAACCTCGACCCGCGGCTGCTTTGGCTTGCAAATCAAAACGTGCCTGGGTGCTTGTGTGGGTCAAGAAGAACGCCAAGCGCATGACGACAGGCTGTTAACCGCGTTAATAGACCTGCAGATAGAAGTATGGCCGTACAGCGGCCCAGTTGAATTAATTGAAGAAAATAACGGCTGGGTACAAAAGCATCGCATTAATAACTGGTGTCACTTAGAGACCTGGTGCTCAAAGACCGGTCAGGCGACACAAGTCACCACGTTTAATCCACAAGATTTTGATCGCGATAGTTATCAGATTTTAGTGAGACCGATTATGCTGCAAACGGTCAACATTCAGGTCTATTGAGCGTTTGGGCACCTTCATCGTATGGCGCCTGTGCGGTACCCAATCAACCTAGATGAGCACGAACTTGCGCTATCAAAACAAGCTGCTGTTCGTACCGAAGAAACTGACCGAGCTCA
>CANKOW010000166.1 GCA_947484295.1 Alcaligenaceae bacterium
AGTTCACCTCGTCTAGGCAGGGGCCTGCCCAGTTAGCCCCTGTTAAGTTGGCTCTAAACAAGACGGCCTGCGCAAACGAGGTTTTAGCGTTGGCCTCGCTATCTTGCAGGCCTGCGCCAGAGAGCTTGGCCTTTGACAGGTTGGCGCCCGAAAAATCAGTACGCTGACACAAGGCATCGGTCAAGTTGGCCCCCGTCATAACTGAGTCGTTGAACGAAACGGCTTTTAAACGCGCATCGGTAAAGTTGGCGTCTATTAACGAGCAAGCTTCGAACGAGGCTTTTTCAGCAACGGCCCCTTTTGCACTTAAACCATTCATACTCGAGCCAGAAAAGATCACAGATTTTAAATCGGAGTAATCAAAATTTGCCTGCTCAAAATGACCGTCAGAAAAATCACCATCACGCAGATTGGCGCGCGACAAATTGCAATTATTAAAATCACTGTTGCCAGCACTCACGCCTTTCAGACTGGCCGCCGAAAGATTGGCGCCAGTGAATATAGCGGTGCTAAGCAGCGCATGATCAAAGCGGGTACGTTCAAGTCGCGCTTGCGCAAAGTTCACCTCGGCAAGCTGCGCCCCAGTAAAGTCTGCGTCGCAAAGATCAAGGCCAGATAAATCCAAATGACTTAAGTCTTGATCGACAAAGGATACGCCACGCGCGTGTTGGTCAATCACCCATTGACGATCGTGTAGCAGGCCAGCGCCCGCGTTACTGTCTTCCCCTGCGACGTCACCTTCCGGGGCGGCTTGCTCAGCGGGGGTAGGCGGCTGTTCTTGCTCTGCTTTGAGTTGCGCTTCTTCTAAGGCAAAATATTCGTCAGACGATTTTTTGACCTCATCCAACAGACCCTGCAAACCGCCAGGGGTATTGGCGAGCAACTGCGCCGCTCCGGCACCATCTGGCTTTGCTGCAAGCAGCGTAATCAACTCGGCCTCGGTTTTTCCGCTGCTTTTAAATAAATTAAGCGTTGCCGTCAAGCTTTCGTCGATGAGTTTTTTTGTCTCGGCAACTGACAGATTTTCTGCAGGAAGATTCATCATTTTTTCCACTTTGGTGAAATCGACGCCAAACTGCTTGAGTGCGTTGAGTTTGTTTTCAGCGTCTTGACCGAGCGCCGTGAGTTCGCGTAGCTCGCGTTCAATTTCGGGGTCAGGCGGGGGGGGCGGTGGGCTTGGGGGCTGAACGGTTTCTGCCGGCGCCTCAGGCACTTTCGCTGGTGCCGCGGGCTCCTCTTCAACGGGCGCGTCTGCTGCGTCTGTTGCTTCGTCTGGGGCCAACACAGCGCCGCTGAGGATTAAAAATTTTTGATAGTGCTGCTCAAGCGACTGTGGTGCAGCATTCAGTGGCTCGAGCTCAGCATAAAGATGTTGGATATCGGCGGCGTCGATCTCTGAAAGTGCAACCACTGCGCGATAAAGCACCAAACCCGTCAGCTGATCGGGTAGTAGCCACACGGTTTCGAGCGGTGCGCTCAGTTCTTTAAATACGGTTTTGTCTGCCTTGACGCGTTGCGCAACAAAGACACGGGCGCGCAGGCCTGGCAGGCTTGCGTCAAGACTTGAAAACTGCCCATGCATGTTTTGGATGCTGACACGTTCGTCGCCGCGAAAAAAGCCAGTCAAGCGTTGATCGCTAGGGGCGGTTTGGTAGTAAGCGTCTTGGGTATCAGTTGGCAGGTGGGGCCAGCGATGCTTGAGCCAGTTGTTGTCAAAGCGGCCAAGCAACTCAGCGCGTTGAGGGGCAGCGGCAGTCAGTGCCCAAAAACCAGCAGGCTCAGGCTTATCCGTGGGCGAGACCATCAAGCGATTCGGGGCCTCGACGTTAGGCATCGACTGCTGGGGTAGGCCTGTGCGCGCAGAGGGGCTCAGCTCGATCCCTTTGCCCGCAGGATTTCGCGCGTCGTTTGTACCGCCAAAGGCCTGCGCGGGGGTGATTGGCATCCGTTGAAACGCTTCGGGTGCGCTGCGAAGGCCCAAGGCGTTAAAACTGCGGTCACCAAACACGGCAAGCTTTTTTTGTAAGCCGCCCAGCGTCACGTGGACCGAGATGGGCTGTGCGGTATAACCAATGGGTGGGTAAGCCGCCCCATAGACCAAAAATTCACCGTTTGTCTTGGGTAGCCCTTCGTCAAGAATTGCTTGCTCACCAAGTGCCTCAACCGCTGTTGGCCAAATTAATGAGGTGCCCGGTGCGGGTTGTGCTGCGCTTGGGTGCAGTGCAAAACTGTGGAGTAGGCCAATCGAGAGGCAGTATTGCTGACCCGCATTCGAAAATATTCGAAGAAGAATCTCGTTTGAATCGGGCTTGAGAATTTTCATTGAGTCACAAAGAGTGAAATAAGTGCGGTACCTACCAACTTAAGCGCCTATGATCTTTAATCCCGAGCCCCATTTTTGTACATACGGAGTGATTTGAACTGATACGGGACCCACCTTTAGCGTTAAACCCGTTGGCTTCACGGATAAGCTGCCTAATCCGTTTTGGATGACAATTTCAGTGGGCTTCAATTGAATTTCGCTGACGCCGAATTTCAGCGTAGTGCCGGTTGAATCCATACTGATGTCGTGGGATACAGGAGTATTTACAAGCTTGATACTCTGCGGTATTTTCTTAACAAAAAGTCCGCGTAGAGGTACACGAGTATCCGATAGTGATATGGAGGGTGAAATAACATTAAAGTTAGGTGCCTCTGCTTCAATCTTCGCAAGCGGAGATTTAGTCTTGCTACCTGCGGTTAGGTACAAGGTTGGGTTACTCTCAACGTATGCTAGTGCAGCCGTGTAGGCAGTTATTGCCGTTGCAATGGCAGGAGCGGCAGCTAATAGAGCCTTGTCTCGCGCTATGCTCGCTGCCTTCCCCCGTTCCTCATCAGTGCCCGCAAAAAAAATGTTTTTGAAGATGATGTCGTAAGCTTTATCTCCTGCTGCTTTAGAGGCCTTTAGCGCACTTTGTAAAGCCTTATTTGCCGCCTCCCACTGCCTGGACATTGGGTCAGTGCCAATTTCTGCGCCTGCCGCAATACTTATGCGGCTAGCGTAAGAGGTTACTGTTTTTGAGTCTATCTCTAACGCCGCTGTGGGAACATCATTAAAGTCGGTGAATTTCTCTGTGTACGGTGTGCCAAATGGAACCAGGTTTGCCGCGTTTGCCTTGTTTAAAATGGTCAGTCTACGGACACCTAAAGTCGCTCTTCCATCTGCAAGTTTTAAGCTTGCACCATCTCGTTGGTTTGCCTGTAACGTGTCTCCTACTGCACCTAGAAAAACACTGGTTTTGCCTAAATCAATGACCGATTGAGGATGAAGGAGTGATTTAAAATTACCCTCGCGTTGTAGTGCGGCAAGAATTGCTTGACGACCGATTATAAAAGCGCTTGCTGCAGCAAAAACTGCTGGAGTAAGTTTGGCAAACATTTGTCTTGTATGGTTGTCCGCCAAATCGCCTTTGGCATCTTTCGTTGATGGCGCCTCGCTGGTCTGAACGATTTGGATAGCTGCCATTGCAAAATTTGTAAAGGCTGCCCACATCCCCAACTTATCGATGGCTTGCGTATAGATCTCGAACGCAGTGTCCCCGGTTTTTTGAAAACCACCTACTGCTAGGAATCCAGTCCTACAAAAGAATTTAGATTGAGTCGTATAGGTAGAAGAACCTTCATGCGCGATCTGAAAAGCAAAGGTTTTGTTGGAGGAGAAATCATATTTTGCAAAATAATGCCCCAACTGTTTGGCGTTGGCAGCCACAACTTTTGTATCATTCACCCATTTTGGGCCAAGATTCATAGTAATAGCAGGACCCAACATTACGTCGGCTTTTAATCCTGCAGTAAACGTGTTCGAAGTACCGATATTCATGGCGTTTTTGCCACCCAAAAAAAACTGCTGATCGGTGCCCATAAACAACTTCATGCTACTGCCTGCACTAATGATCCCATAACCGCTGACTTTGTAATCTGAGGGTGCGTCGGCCATGACTGTATTCCTTTTGGGTAAACTGTTCGAAAAAATAATTGCCTTGGTGTTAGTCTAGGTGGGTACTCAAAAGTCGCAGTCTACCCGTCTAGCGCACCGATCAAAATAGCCGTGCCTCCCTGAGGAGTGGAAAAGAGCATAGATTGCTTGCCATCCGTATCGTTCGCACTCATCACGTTCGCCCCAGCCGTCACAAAACCGTTGTACGTTGCGTTTTGATCCGTCACCACATTTAGATTCTCAGAGTTCGTCACCGCCCCTAAAATAACAGGTTGATCAGGGTCGCCGCTCATAAAACCTAGCAATACTTCAGTGCCTTTGAGTAACGGAAAATGCATTCCATTTCTGGGGCCTGCATAGGGTGTGGCCATGCGTACCCAGGCCGAGCCTTTGTTAGTAGGTTTGTCAGATAAGTCGTACATGAGTTCGACTTTGTATTGGCCCCATTGGTTAACTTGCGCGTAGGTGCCACTGCCCTCGTCGTCAATTGTTGCGGTCAGTGTGCCAAATATTTTTGGTTTTGAGGTGATGCGCTCGGGGCGAAATTGTTTAGTAGACGGGATGGCTTTAAATTTACATTCATAAAAGGTGCCAGCCTTATCCGTGTTAAACGGCGTATTCACGCCCGAGAGTAAAACCCCCGCTTGCGAGCCACCGTGTTCAACTTCGGTGATAAGATAATTGCCGTTAAAGCTTGAGCGGTAGTGCAGGCTCAGCCGCATCGTGTGACCGCAGCGCAGCCCAATCGCGGTGGCTTCGCCTGAAAAAACCTGTTCTCGGCAATTGAGTTCTTGGGCGCGTATTCTCGCCAGTTGTTCGGCCTCAGCCGTTTCGCGCAGGTTATCGCCATAAAACAGCACCTCACCGTGTCCGTTTGCAGACACTTCGGCTGTGCCTTTTAATTGATCGGCTAACGCTGCGTTGCGAAAGTTGAAATCTTGTACCGTAACCGATTGCGGCATGGGTCTTTGCTTGCAAGAGAGGCTGTGCACACAGTCATCTTGCATCGCTGTTTGGATATCTTCTTTGCTGGTGTAACGCAAGCGCAAAATGTCTGCGGGCTGTGCCTGTTGGTAATCCAGCATGATCAGTTTTTCTGCGTCGATACCTAACGCATCGTGATCGAAATGATAGTAGACGCCTTCGTGCTCAAGCCAGCGCGAGATGAAATCCAAACTCGATTCGTCGTACTGGCAGACAAAGCTGCGCAGGCGGTATTGCGACGGGCTATTCAGTATGGTCTGAAAGTCTAGTGTTGTTAGATTATTGTTTTGTAAAACCTTCTCAATGACTTGCAAAATGGATTGCTCGCCCAGATACACTTCATTGATGCGATTGAGTGATAACTTCCATAGACGCGGTACGAGCACTGCGCGATAAAAAACATAGCCGCCAGACTGATGCAGTTGTTCAAACTCGCACACCATGCCGTGGTAGGGCACAGATTTTGTACCATCGTGCGAAAAAATTGTGAGCGTGGCCGCTTGGCTTAGGATGTCATCAAAGTCGATCTCTGCTGATGAACTGACGAGCGTGAGTTCAAAGCGAAACAGCCGCGACAGGGCCTCGACACCCTTTAGGGTCACGACATCAAGGGTTGCAGAACCCTGACCCTTCGCACTGAATTTGAACCGAATCTCGTTTTTAGCTGGGTCTGCCATGTTTTCCTCACTTGATGAAAGTGTTGCGTTCAGCGGTTAGGGGATGCTGGTGCCGGTTTGACTTCGTTTAGCGGTCGACCTTGCTGGTTCACCTTGACACGCTCACCTGGATCATATTTAACCAATGCACTCTGGACATTACCATTGAAGCGGTAAGTGATGCGGTAGTTGGGAGTCGAGGTGTAAGTGGGCGGCCCGGGTGCGCAAATCGTTTGAACAAAAAATTTTTGCTCAGCGACTAGGCTGCCTGGTTGAGGCGTGGCCAGTAAGGGGTTAGAGGGTACAAACAACTGCGTGACAAAAAATCCAATGCCGCCGGCAAGCAAGATGGTTGGGATGACCAAAGACGCTGCGGCGAACGAGGTCGTGAAGTTTGCGGCCTGGGTTGCGACGACATTGGCGAGGGGCACACCCACCACGATGCCTGCAGCGCCACCAAGGGTGGCGATCCAATTTTTTTCAAACCAAGTTTTATCGTCTTCTTGCTGTTGGGCGACCTGTTGCGACGTCAGTACGGTCTGCCGGCAGACTTCGGGGCCCGTGCGGCTTTTCTCGGTTTCGTGGGTGACAGTTAGGACTGTGGCGGTATAGACACCCTCCTGCTGAGCATTGGCGTTGCTAAAAAACAACGCCAAGGAGCTCGTTGCGAGCAAGGTAAAACAGAGCGCCGCCGCTACGCGGCATGGATGAGAACCGTAAGGAAACATATCAAAAAACTGGTCGAAAGCAATCAAGCAAGTTAAAATATAACTATATTTCAAGCTATTACAGCTTTTACTTGATACATTGGTTAAGGTTGTGGAGCGAGTACAAATGCTAAATCGATCGGTCAATAGTATCTTGCTTTTATTAAGCTTGTCCTTGGTATCTGGCTGCTCTTGGCTGAATTCTTCTTTGGGCGGCAACACAATGAAAGACGCCAAGGCGGAGGTTGAGTGGCCCTACGCCAAAGAGGCCATTCTGGTCGACATGGTGGCTGATATTGACTTGAATTTTTATTCAAATCAGCCTCATACCGTGGTGCTAGGCGTAGTCCAAGTCGCAGACGCTAAAGTATTTGTTGATTGGCTAGCGAAGCCTGAGGCCGTTCTTAAGTCGCTTGTCAGTGGTAAAGCCGCAACAGAGGTGTTGAAGTTTGAACGTTATGTTGTGAGCCCGGGTAAAAAAACTGCTCTGAAGATTGATCGCGTGCAGGACTCCAAATTTGTAGGGTTCGTCGTTGGCTATTACCAGTTCAATGCGATCCAAGCTGCGCGTTTGTTCAAAATACCGCTGAATATTCAAACCTCTGGCATCGTGACCACCACCTACAAGGCAGAACCGGCCGTGCTGGCGCTTAGGTTGTTTTTAAGTAGTGATCGGATCGTGAACGCAGAAATTCTCACGTATGACTTTGAGAAAAAGGTGGTGATTGAGACGGTACCGCTCGATTCGTCGAAACCCGAAGTCAGTTTGACCGACGGCCGAGTCAGTGAGGCGAAAGCTTCCTCCGAAGCCGCGATGAAACTAACGGATTAAAAAAGAAGCGAGGCATCATGGATTTCAGAAAAGGTACGTTTTGGCATCAAGGTCTGTTTTTGCAGCCACAGCACTTTCAGCGCTTTGACCTCACTCAACAGTTTTATCGTAAACCGCTCTATGAGGCGGTGAGCCCACATTTTTGGGGCGTCGGAAGCCTTGTGCTTGCGTTAGACCAGTTCACCGCGCGCTCGTTCGAGGTGCGGTCGGCAAACTTAATCTTTCCAGATCAAACGTATATCGAGTTTCCCGGTAATGCAGTGATGGGCAGCCGGTCGTTTGAAAAAATTTGGACGACGAGCGACGTTCCGCTCAAGGTTTATTTGGGGCTGAAAAAACTTTCAGAGGTCTCGCCGAACGTCACGGTCGTTGATTCGTTGGCTGAAGCTGGGGCGGCCAACACGCGCTTTGCGAGCCTGGGTCAAGCCGAGACCATGCCAGATCTTTACGCGCA
>CANKOW010000167.1 GCA_947484295.1 Alcaligenaceae bacterium
GTTTGCGTCAACTGTGCAATGGCCTCGGTGGTGCGCGCTAGCAAATGATTTGCGACCGAGGCGCGCGCGCAATCTAGCGCAAAACCAAAGGCAATCGCATCGGCCGAGCCGTGACTTTTAATGACAACACCGCGCAGGCCAAGCAAGGCCGCACCGTTAAAGCGTCGATTATCAGCGTGTGCGCGAAAGCGTCGCAGCACTGGCAAGGCAATCAGGCCAAGCGCTTTAGCCAAGAGATTACGTGTAAACGCCTCACGCAACATCTGCGACACCATTCGCGCAACACCTTCGGCTGTTTTGAGGGCTACGTTACCCACAAAGCCATCACACACGACAACGTCGACGGTGCCTTTAAAAATATCGTCGCCCTCGACATTGCCGTAAAAATTTAATGAGCTGTTGCGCAGTAATTCGCCCGCCTGCTTGACGACTTCGTTACCTTTGATCGCTTCTTCGCCAATATTGAGCAGGCCAATTGAGGGATTAGGGTTTTGCTTACCCACCTGCGCAAAGGCGGTCCCCATGATGGCGAACTGTAGCAAGTGCTGCGCCAAACAATCGACGTTAGCACCCAGATCGAGCATGATGGTGGTGCCACCCAGTTGGTTGGGTAAGACCGACGCAATGGCTGGCCGATCGATGCCATCGAGCGTTTTCAAAACATATTTTGAAATCCCCATCCAGGCGCCTGTATTACCTGCCGAGACGCAGGCATCTGCCTGATTGTCTTTGACGGCTTGGGCCGCAACCCGCATAGAAGAATCTTTTTTTCGGCGCAACGCGATTTCGACCGAGTCGTCCATATGGACGACCTCTGTGGCCGCCACAATTGTCATGCGACTGGCTAAGACGTTGGGATAATCTCTAGCTTGCTCGGCGACAGCCTGCCTGATTGGCTCAGTAAGCCCAACCAAAAGCAGGTGGGTATCAGGAAAGCGTTGAGCGAAAGCGAACGCTGCGGGAATCGTGACTGGAAGACCCGAGTCACCACCCATGCAATCGATCGCGATACGAATCACGGCAGACACGTGAGGATGCAGCGGTGAGTGGGGACGAGTAGCCCGTTAACCCGCTTTATTCGTCAGTCTTGGTCTTGAAGATCTTGCGGCCACGATACACCCCGGTTGGGCTGATGTGGTGACGCAAATGTTGCTCGCCAGTGTTTGGCTCGACCGCCGTAGACGGATTGACCAAAAAATCGTGCGAACGGTGCATACCGCGCTTTGAGGGGGATTTTTTATTTTGCTGAACAGCCATGACAACTCCTGTGGATCGGCGAATTGTACGCCAACCATCTCAATAATAACTACTGACTTTTAATCTTCAGCTGCCCCAATACCGCAAATGGCGAGGGACGCTGCACGTCTTCGACAGACTCTGAAGCTTGCGCCTCAGCTTCTGCCCCACCTAAGGGCTCAGGACATGTGTCATGCCTGGGCACGTAGGGAACTTCTAAAATCATTTCATCTTCAACTAGATCCAACAAATTAAATGTTGGGGACCCCATTATCTTTTCGGGTGCGTCTAAATCGCTATCTTCAAGTTCACCTTGATCGAGATCTGATTCACGCACCACCAATTCAAACACTGTTTGCCGGTCAACCGGGAACAACAAATCACCCAGACATCTTTGGCACTCAAGCAACAGTAATGACTGAATTTTTACGACCAACTGCAACTTGCCTACCTTGCTGCGCCGCCCTTGAAGCGAGTACTTGACTAAGCCAGGGTGCTGCGGTGGTTGCTCTAAGGCGACCAACTCTGCAAACGGCTGTTCTGGCACGTCTTCGAGCAAGCGATCTAAACGGTTGACCGAAAATACACCTTCTATCAACTGGCCGCGCCGCACAAATTCGAACACGTCGACGGTGGGCGGCACCCCCAACCTAAAGCCTGGACTAAGATCTTTTGACATCCTCTTATCCTTGCCGCCTTTATGCTTTTAAAACTGAATCGCAGCGCGGTATGACTGCGCGAGCTTTTTCTCTGCAACAAATGCAGCAAAGCAAGAGATAATAGCGTGTTTACCCGCTCAACGTCAATAGACAGACCCAGAGCCAATACCCTCGCGGCCGTTCGCTTAATTCCTTGCACCAAGCTCAAAATACCCTCGTGACTCCTCCTTTAATCCTTGCCTCAAGCTCAAATTACCCTCGTGATCTCTCGCTTAATCCTTGCTTCAAGCTCCAAATATCGCCAAGAATTGCTCTCTAGGCTAAAAATTCCTTTCTTTTCGATCTCGCCCGAGTTAGATGAGACGCCCTTACGTGGCGAGCAACCCGAGCAACTTGCCTTGCGACTCGCAATTGCTAAGGCACAGCACATTGCTGAGGCTTACCCCACCCATGTTGTGATTGGTGCCGATCAAGTCGCCTCGTTAAACGGTCAACCTTTGGGCAAACCCGGTCACGCGGCGGCGGCACAACGCCAGTTGCAGCAGCTGTCAGGCCAGACCGTCACTTTTTTTAGCGCAATGGCGGTTGTACTGGGGTCGCAGATACAAAGCGTGGTGGTGCCAACACACTGCGTCTTTCGCACGCTCTCTGACGCAGCAATCGCGCGCTACATCGCTATCGATCAACCATTTGACACAGCAGGCAGCGCCAAAGCCGAGTGCCTGGGTATTGCGCTGATGCAAAGCATGAACAGCAGCGACCCGACTTCGATCATTGGGCTACCCCTGATCGAGTTGACACGGATGCTCTCCCTTGTTGGGCTTGATCCCCTAAATTTCGCAAACCCTCAGCCAAGCTAAGCACGAATGAATCTATCCTTTCAGGTGAACATGACAGCTAGGTATCAAGACCGCTTTTTAATCACCGCGACTTTCAAAACAACATTATTCAAATGACAACAACATCGAGCTCTACTTCAGCACGCGGCACCTTGCATTTGATGCCGGTGGGTTTAGGCATCGCCCCCATCGAGCAGTGGCTGCCCGCATCCGCGCAGGCACAAGCTGGCTTGCTCAGTTACTACATCGCCGAAAATGCCAAAACTGCCCGGGCGTTTTTAAAGCTGCTGTCGCTGGCTCGACCTTTACAAGACATCACCATCCAAGAGCTAAGCCCGCGCATCGATGACGAGCAATTGCAAAGCTGGCTGAAACCGCTGCGCGCTGGCCTCGATATCGGCCTTGTCTCTGAAGCAGGCTGCCCTGCGGTCGCCGACCCAGGCGCGCGCGCCGTTACCATCGCACACAACTGGGGGATGACGGTCAAGCCCTGGGTCGGGCCTTCCTCGATCTTGCTGGGCCTCATGGCAAGCGGGCTTGATGGCCAGCGCTTTGTTTTTCATGGCTACGCGCCGGTCGAGGCGACTGACCGCAGTCGGCAATTGCAAGTTTGGGAGCAAGCCTCTGGTAAACAAAAGCAAACCCAACTGCTCATCGAAACCCCTTACCGCAATCTAACGATGTTTAACAGCTTGCTTGAACATCTCAAGGGCAATACTCGGTTGTGTGTAGCGCGCTCGCTCACCACTGAAGATGAGTGGGTGCGTACGCTGACAATCACGCAATGGAAATCCCAACCCAAACCCTTACTCGACAAATACCCGACTCTATTTTTATTTCAGGCCGCTTAGCACGATCTTGTGCGCGGGTGACCAGCAACAAATGAATGACTAAAATTTTTTACGACCGAGATTTTTTAATGACTGATATTTTTGTTTCGCGAGATCAGCTTGGCGCTCAATCCGAGCAACACAATCCACTCTTTGTTCTCATGCGAGATCAGGCTTTCGCAACAATCGCTCGCTTTCAATCGCTGTTAGTCGTGTTGCTGTTGCTGGTGCTAGCAGGCTGTACCTCGCAAAACACTGGCGGCCCTTACCGGCTAGATGAATCACTCAAGGCAAACGGCAAAAATAGTCGCATTGACATCATCGTGCTGCATTACACGGCCTCTACCAAGCCAAGCGCTTTGCTCACCCTCACTAACCGTGAGGTTAGTGCGCACTACGTTGTCTCTGACGACAGCAAACCCGTGGTCTATAAGCTCGTTGACGAAAATTTAAGCGCCTGGCATGCCGGAGAAAGTAGCTGGTATGGTCGTACCTTCGTAAATCCCCGCTCGATCGGTATCGAAATCGTTCATCCCGGCTGGGCGCGCAACGTTAGCGGTGAACTAGGCCCTTTATTTCCCGCCGCTCAAATCGACGCAGTGATCGCGCTGACGCGTGAGGTCGCCAAGCGTCATGGCGTGGCGCCTGAAAATATCGTAGGCCATAGCGACGTCGCGCCACTGCGCAAGCAAGACCCGGGGCCTGCGTTTCCTTGGAAAAAACTTGCACAAGCTGGAGTTGGCCGTTGGTTTGATGAGGCTGCTGCCGCAAAATACCAAGCTGAATATGTACGCAACGGCCCACCCGACGCTGGCTGGTTTCAAAAACAATTAAAGCGTGTGGGTTACAGCGTGCCCGAGAGTAACTACTTTGACGCAAACACCCTGCACACGATCGCTGCGTTTCAGATGCACTATCGACCTGAGTTGGTCAACAGCAAGCCCGATGCACAAACCGCAGCCAGGTTGCGCGCCCTCCCCACCAATGGCTCGGGGCTTTAAAACGTACCTCGCTCAGACCCGCGTGTTCTGAGGTAGAGTCTGCGTGCGGCTTAGGCCTCGTGATGCGGGGGCTTGGGCAAACCCGTTCACGGGCCAGATCTCGCCAGCTAGAATCTACGGGCTTAAGGAGCGCGGCGTTTTTGAAAACGCCACAAACGCCAGCCCAGTAGTAACGCCATAATGGCAGCGTAAATCGTCACTGTTGTGAAATCATTTTTACCGGACTTGTGCCAGTAGTAATGCAGCAAACCAAGCAAGGCAATCGCGTAAATCAAACGATGCAAGTGCTGCCAGCGTTGCCCAAGCCTGCGCATCCAGCCATGGGTTGAGGTGATCGCCAGCAACGACATCGTCAAAAAAGCTGCCATGCCGACCGTGATGAAGGGCCGCTTCCATACATCGGACAACATCGACGCCCACTCAAAGCTTTGATCCCACCAAGCCCAAGTTAGCGCATGAAGGCTTGCGTAAAAAAAAGTAAACAGACCACACATTCGGCGCCAACGCAGCAACGCGGGTTGATTTAACCATTGGCGCAATGGCGACACAGACAGCGTCACGAGTAGGCAAACTAAAGTCCATGTGCCCGACGAGCGCGACAAAAACTCAATCGGGTTCGCCGTCAAGTCGTTTTGTAGGCCTAGCCAAATCCAACGGGCTAACGGAAACAAACCTGCGGCGAAAAGTACGGTCTTTGCACGATCAAGCGTGCGAGAAGAGAGAGAGGGGATCATCTAGGATAGTCGGTTCGAGCGCAGCTTGTGCGCTTCAATGATCGCCTCAGGCATTCGAAAGCGACTTGACACGATCAAAAGTTACCCAGGTGTTTCAATAATTTTTGCGCAAATCCATACCCGTGTACAAAGACGCCACCTCATTGCCATATCCGTTGAACATGAGCGTTTTACGCTTAGGCGCGAACACACCATCTTCTCCAATGCGTCGCTCGGTAGCCTGACTCCAGCGTGGATGTGACACTTCGGGGTTCACATTGGAATAAAAGCCGTATTCGCTTGGTAGCGCTTTCATCCAGCTACTGACGGGTGGTTTCTCGGTCAGACGAATCGTAACGATTGACTTTGCTGATTTGAAACCGTATTTCCAAGGCACCATCAGACGTACTGGTGCACCGTTTTGATTGGGTAAGACTTTGCCGTACATGCCCATCACCAGCATCGTCAAAGGATGCATGGCCTCGTCAAGACGTAAGCCCTCGTTGTAGGGCCATTGAATCGCGCGCGAGCTCAAACCAGGCATGTTTTTAGGTTGCACGTCAGTGATGAACTCAACGTACTTTGCATTCCCGGTCGGCTGCACTTGTTTTAAGAGCTCGGACATTGAGTAACCGATCCATGGAATCACCATCGACCATCCTTCTACACAACGCATGCGATACGTGCGCTCTTCAAGAGGTGCGAGTTTACGGATGTCGTCGATATCCAAGGTTTTGGGGCTGACCACCTCGCCTTCGATGCGCACTTTCCAGGGGCTTGTTTGAAGCTTATGTGCGTGCTTGACCGGATCACCTTTATCCAAGCCAAACTCATAAAAATTATTGTAAGACGCCGCATCTTTTTCTGGAGTGCGGGGCTCCATGGTGAAGAACTGTTTTGAGATCGTTGCGTCAAGGCTAGCCAAAGTCGCTGCGCCACCGATAGAGGGCCAGCCCGCCGCTGCCCCCGTCAACACCGAGGCGCCGGCCGCTTTCATCCAATGGCGACGGCTCTGCCAAACCTCTTCAGGGGTGATTTCAGAGCTGTGAATCTGGGGGGCACGGTAGGTAGGCATCTTGCACTCCGTTTTAAAGTTTAAAAGCTGAACTTAGAATAACCAACACCGCCAAAATTGCCAACGATAACCTTGCGTAAAGGCTCACTCAGGCCAGGCGCTCAAACAACCATTGACGTAAATCGGCAACTTGTTCGACCACGCCTTGATTGGGGCACGCACGTAGCTCGTCAGCGGGGTGTGCGCCACCATAAGCCACACCCACCCCATGCACACCGGCATTGGCCGCCATTTGTAAGTCGTGCGACGTGTCACCAATCATGACCACCTGCTCAGGCTCAACCATCAACTCGCTCATGAGTTCGAGCAACATCCCGGGATGAGGTTTGCCAAAGGTTTCGTCGGCAGTACGGCTGGCTTGAAAGGTGCTGTGCAGCGCGGTGGCAGTTAAAGCGCGGTTCAACCCCACGCGACTTTTGCCGGTCGCGACGGCGAGCGTGGTACCGGTCGCCTTCAAATCGCTCAATAACTCGGGGATACCATCGAATAACTTGAGCTCTTTATCCTTGCCTAAATAATGCTGGCGATAGCGCTCTAAAAATAGTGGCTCTAGGGATTTTGTCAGATCAGGCACCGCACGGCGCAAGGCCGGCTCGAGCGACAAACCAATCACCCAGGCCGCCTGAGCAGCGGTGGGCACCTTCAACTCAAGATCGCGACAGGCGCCTTGGATGGCTTGCACGATGCTGTGGGTCGAATCCATCAGCGTGCCGTCCCAATCAAAGACGATGACAGAGTACTTATTCATGGCGTGCCAGTTGTCGGGTTTATTGCAAAGGCTGCAATTGTTGCAGAAGTTTCTCGCAAACTATGGGCAAAGGTGCAACTAGCTGTAAGGGCTCTTGGGTCAGCGGATGCGACATATTAAAACGATGTGCGTGTAAGAACATACGTGCAAAGCCAAGCTGGCTAAATTGCGCTTGGCTTTCGTCGCGTCCGTATTTATCGTCGCCCACAATTGGGAAGCCACTTGAGGCTAAGTGCACCCTAATTTGGTGGGTGCGGCCGGTACGCAGCTCGGCGTCGACCAGGCTGAAGCCTTTAAAACGCTTTAGGCTAGACACGATGGTGTGGGCAACCTGACCTTCAGTCTGCACCTTGACCCGGCGCTCGCCGGTTTGGGTGGTCCATTTGGCGAGCGGCAGACGGATATGCTGGCGCGCATTGACCCAATCACCCTCAACCAAGGCTAAATAATGTTTACTACCGCCCCCCATCCGAAA
>CANKOW010000168.1 GCA_947484295.1 Alcaligenaceae bacterium
CATCAATATGAAAGCCATCTTCAGCACGCGAGATTCGAAGATGTTGCCGCGCCACCCGCCAATGCGAGACTTGAATCCCGCAATCTGGTGCGCGCCCCATCAATAAAGGCACCTCAAAGCTGCCATGCCTACGCGTGCCATCTTCAAAAAATAAATCAAGTTCAATCAATTCAAATCCTTTACAAACATAACACTCATAAATTTATTGACGTTCCAAAGAAATCTAGCGCTCTTCACCTTGGGCAATGCATATCGCTATGGTCGACCTAAAGAATCCGATCGCTATTCTCCTTGGGTAATGGATATCGTTATGGTCGAATTAAAGATTCCGATCGCTCTTCCCATTGTGAAACGGGGTTCGTGGAAGCGGCAGTCGCTTCGGCGTCAGCCTCCCATTGGCCAAAAGTTTCATGGGCATTGGGCGGCGTCATGCTCTCAGTGGCACCCAAAGTATTGACGGGGGTATTTAGTCTTAGTGGGGTTGGAAAGGAGTCGTGCAATACGCCTTGTGCGTTGGCCACTCGCGCGGTCAAGCTCGGGTCTCGGGGATCAACGATCATTGGCGTTACAAAAATAGCCAATTCGGTATGGCGCTCTTGCTCGCGTTTGACACCGAATAGTCCGCCTAAAATCGGAATCTCGGACACGCCTGGCAAGCCATCTTGATCTCGCGAGCGTTCCCGCGAAATGAAGCCGCCCAATACAAGCGTCTGTCCAGAGCGTACGTTAAATTCCGTCGAGGCTTTTCTAATTTTTAGCGCGGGGCCTCCGGGTACTGTGATCGTGGTGTCAACCGAGCTGACTTCGATTTCAATGCGCGAGCGAATCGCAGCATTGCGATCGGCGTGTGGGGTAATGTTTAGCGAAACCCCATATTTCTTAAACGTCGTGGTGGATTTTCCGTCTTTGTCGACCGAGGCATAGGGCACTTCGCCACCCGCTAAAAAGCTAGCGGTTGACCCACTTCGCGCAAGAAGCTGTGGCTGTGCCAATACAACGGCCTCGCCCGATTTTGACAAAGCCGCCAAGCGTGCGGACAGCAACGCGTTTAAGCCTAGGTAACCCGCGGCTTGAGGCAGTGGAAAAGGCACCGCTAGGCCCGCTTCACCGGGACGCTGCATCAGCCCAGTTGACCCGCCCTCCCAGGCCAAGCCTGTCTGAACCCCACCCTGCGAAGTTGGATCCCAACGTACGCCTAGCTCGTGCATGCGCGAACTTGGTAACTCTAGCACTTGCACATCGAGCAAAATCATTTTGTCCCAACCAAGCTGGCTCGTAAAGTCAATCACTTCGGGATAGCGTTTAGCGAGCGTCGCAATCCGTAACTGGTCGGCATCGTTCAGATCTTCGCCCTCGATCACCAGTTTGTCACCTACGATTCTGCTATGGGCTTGGGGGATATTTTTCAGTAAACGAGAGATTTCTTCTTGCACCCTTCTTAAGCCTTCAGGTGCCACAAAAATGCGATAGGTACGTCGATTTTTTTCAGAAATCCAAATATCAACCGTGGTTGAGCCGCGCGTTTTACCAAATACAAGAACCTCGCGGGGGTTCACGGTTATGACTTGAACAATTTGACTATTGCCGACTGCGATGCGCGTGACACCTTTGAGCTTTAGAACTGTCGACGCTCCCATTTCAAGATCAATGCGAGTAGGTTCTTGAGCAACTGTGCTCGCGGGGCATACAGCAAAAGCCGAAAAAGCCGCCCACGTGACCACTAGCCTCAACCATAAATTTAAGAGACCGACTAATTTGAAATATTGACGTAGGATTCTTAATCGATAGGATTGACTCTTGAAGTCCTTCATGGGATGCCTTTTGGCGGCGTGATGCCATTGAAGTCAGACCAATCTGTCTGGTTAGCCGGTGCGGACTCTTTCGCCAAGCGATCGCCATAGATGATTTCGATGGTTGCAGGCGGCTTACCTGTTTCAAGGCCTAATAATTCGGGCAATTGCGTCGCAGTGATTTGCTGACCCAGCGTCAGAGGATCGGCAGTTTCATGGCTCAGTACAGCAGTAATCGTGCCACTTTGGCGCGCCGCCACTAGTTTTGTTGCTTCAGCATGAGACGCCGCTAGCGTGACGGTTGAATAGCGCGCATCCGTTGTAGAAGTGTTTTCCCCTGTCATTTTTGTTTGGTGCCCGGTCGCGAGTACTTCGATCCCTTGCAACAAGGAGGCGGTAGTGCGTAGACCCTTGTAATCAAACGACACAAACAAATCGACGCGATCGCCGGGTTGCAACAAGCCAGACATCGAACTCATTAAATCCACGGGAATCGTCACGGCGCGTTTATCCGGACCCAGCCTCGAAGCAAGCGCCGGTTGTGCCCGATCGGTTAAGTGGACATGCATAAGTAATTGACCCGTTTTTAAGTCAACGTTAAGTTGCTTGCCTTGAACCAGCTGTACTTCACTTAGCGCGATCGCATCCGCACCCACCCAACTGGCCGGAAACTCGTCCTTTGCAAAATCGTTCAAGTTCACGAGCGTGCCTCGCGCTAAGTCTCGGGCCGCCACCACGCGTACCACTCGCTCGGTTCGGCTTTGTTGTTCAAGCTCGTGCTCTTTTGCTGACAGATGTTGTTCAATCGCCCACGCCGATAAGCCACCAAGCCCGATCGAGAGCGCGATGAGCAGTCCGTTTCGTTTTGCAGGGGTCATGGTCATGGCGCATCCGTCGAGGTTTCAAAGACTAAAACGGTGGTATTACCAACATTGGCACTCACTAAAAACGACAAACGTTTAGCATTACGAATGAAGCTGAGATCTTCATGCAAACGTTTTACGTCACGTACCCGACCGAGGTCTTCTGGTGGACGCCTGGCGTCCCGTTTGACTGAGAGATCGCCTTTTAAAAGTACCCATCCGTTACGCTCACCGTAGTTTTTGAGGTGGTCAATCAGTTGCCAAGACAACATCGGGACCGCGAAGCTTGAAAGCACCGCTGGTAACCCGTTGGATGCGTCAGTGAAACGGAACAATGGCGCTGCTTGCTTGGGTAGCCAATCAAGCGCATTGAAAGAGGCAGGTAAGCTCGTTTTTTTGGTCTGTCTCTCAGGCTGGGCAAGCTTAATCGCAGAAAGCAAACCTTCGGTACCTTGGCGTTCAGTTGCCCACAGAAATAACGAGTAAGAGACCTCGGACGTTATCCAGTGGGCTCGTACCACCCCGGCCTCGAACCATACTGGTGTGAGCTCAGGGATCAGCATCGCAAACTGCTCAATCGTCGCTTCTGGCGCAGCTTCGCTACTCAGATGCTCAAGTTCGATGTCCATCCCTTGCCAAGCACTCTTCTCGATCATCACCGACCGCGTGACTGCCAGCGGCAACAGCATTGAAGATAAAGATGCCTTGGCCTGAGTGGGTGATACGTAAACGCATGCCCAACTGAGCAAACCGACAAGAGGCCACAGACGCAGCCCTTGGCGCGCGTCTGGCTGAAGGATTAAACATAACAAGAGATGCATCATTTGAAGAGTGTGACGAAAAATTGAGGGATGGTTTGCGTCTGCTTAAAAGCCGACGCCTGTCTAAAGTGCCTAGGTGCCAAGGTCTCGTCTGCCCAAGGTAAGAGCCAGTCGGCAGTCAATACCGGTCGACCCCAAGGACGATCAATGTTTTGCAAGCCATTTGCGCTCGCGCTAACAAGCTGCCTTGAGCGTGTAAAGCTCTCTTGCCAAAGTGCAGCTGAGCCTTCAATTTGCCTTTGCGCCCCTTGTGTTGAGTCTGCCTGCCCAGATCCCGGTAGCAAAAAGCTATGGCGTACAAGTAACGTTTGTCCGGTCGAACCCCGTGCCGGTAGACGACTACGCAGCGCCCTGCCTGAAGCGGCGCTCGCCCTTAACAATGTGGTTGAATCAAAACCAAGTTGATTTTCAATCTCGAGTTGCTGCGCACTGTAAGGCGAATCGCTCAGGCGCACGCCGGCATAACGATCAAACAAAAGAGTACCGGCTGACGCATTCAACCCGCCCAATTCTTTGGTTGGCGCGAACGATAAGAAATGACTCTCTGCTAGCAACTCAAGGGTCTCTAAACGCAGTTGTCCGAGGTGATGAATGCCCATTGCGAGCGTGAAGCTAAAGCCAATGAGCAGCAAGGCCTCAAAAGCTGCTTGACCGCGTTGGCGGGTGCAAGCGATGGATCCACTCATGGCTTCGCGCTCTGCAGTAGCGTTGGCTGTGATGCTTCGATCGCTGGAGCCACACTGCGCTTCGAACTGATATTCGACGTCAGGCTTGGCTCTGTCGAGCTGTTCTTTTTCGCCTCTGTGATGTCGATCAAACGGGCGCGCCAGAAGGGTTGAAACAGATTCGGTGATGCTGTAACGCCTCGAGTGGCCTGTGGTGGTGCGAAGTAAGTTTGCGCAGCAGCCTCAGCTTGCAAGCGTTGAATCCGATCGCCTTCCTTGAGGGTAAAACGTCCGCCAAAGCGCTTTTCTTCGTTAGACGTGCCCGTAAGAATCAGTGCGCTCTGTTGTTGAACTGCGATGGCTAGGCGCAACGACTCTTGACGCTTTGGCGTGAGCGCTGTGTAGCTAGGCATCCCTTGTGTATGCCAGTGGATTTCGCTCGTTGACGCCCAGCGACGCGCAAGACGATTATCACCACCCGAAAAAATATTCCAACCGCCTTCGGCTTGCTGACCTACCCAACGCCAAAATGATTCTTTAGAGAAATTTTGCGGCTCGGTATCGACTGCGCTTTGCAGGTCTAGTGATGCTTGACTGCGCGCGGTACTTGTCACCAATGCCCAGCCCATGGGGTATTCACGGTGATAACAACCGATGATACGGTTGTAGCGCAAGGCATGAAACGACTGGGTGTCTTGCGCCGTCCAGGTGCCGTTTGCACCAAGCCTGATAGAGCCTTTGCGACGTAGCTCGTGGCGTTTGAGTGGGCACCGAACATTGATGGCCCAATAGTTGCGCTTTGTGTGATGACGATCGCTTAGAAAACCATATTGCTTTGACACACGCTTTAAAAGCGCCTGCCACCGCGCATCTGCGCTAGAGAAACGAGACACAAACCCGGGCAACTCGTCAACTGTAAATGTTGCCTCAAGCCCAAGTTCATTCATTGTCTTACCCACCATGGTCGAGCCGCTGGCGCCTACATTGTTCACCAATACTTCAGTCAATACTTGCTGCCGCGCATTATCTAGCCGTTTGATTTGCTCGCCTCGTACTTGATCGATCACCCGATGAATCACCTCATCATGCCTACTGAAAGCCTCGGATAATTGCGTCAATGCAACCTGATCCCCGAGGCCGCCCGCCTTAGCCGCCAAATAAGCGGCTGCATATTGCGGGCCGAATAACATGCCAATCAGTGTCACGGGCGGGTTAAACCGACTAGCTTGCTGGGCTAAGGTGGCGCGATAGCGTTGCGCTGAAGCCATGTTGATTAAATGCGCCATCGCAATTTGCTGAGCCAGTTGGGCACGATTTAAATACGCGTGCAGATTCAAGGCACGCGCTTGCGCAACAGCTGCCGAATACACGGCAGCGTCTGTCGCACGTAACAGCGAAGCTTTGCTATGCACCAAACGACCTAAGTTAAGTGATAACACCCAAGCAGCCAGCACAGTAGCGCAAAGAATTAAGCCAAGAGGCAGAACCTGGCCCGCCTGACTAAAAGCCTCGAGTTCGAGCACCCGCCGTTGAGCCTGTTTTTGCAGCGCCCGCCGTTGCTGTGCGCTTGCTGGTGATCTTGGCACGTTCTTGCACCGATCGCTCATCGACTCGAACCCTGCGCCTGACCGGTAAAATCTTTCAACGACTTTGCTGCGGCTTGGGTGGCGGCCGCCTCTGCGGCAGACTGTGCCGCGCGTGATTGTTGCGTGCCATCCTCACCCGCAAGCTCTTTGGCAACTGCAGCAGTTTGTGCGCGCAACACTTGCCCTAAATATTGGTACACCGCAATTGCAGCCACCGCGACTAAGGCCACGATGATGATGTACTCGGTCATGCCTTGCCCGGCCTGACGCGTCAGGCTACGCGCGCGCTGTCGCGTAGGCCTTTGTTCAACTGGTGCAGATGACGCAAAAGCGTAATCTGCCAAAACTGGAGCCGATAAATCGCGAATTGATTTTGAAGGATGAACAGACACACCACACCTCTTGCTTGTTTAAACAAGAGCGCAGTGTGCCCTGCAACTAAGCCAGGTTCAATTCGTACACATCGCGATGGCTAAATTCAGCCGCGCTAGTTTAAGAGCGGGTGTAAAAATTAGCCTGCTCAATAGTCTCAATTAGCCTACTCAATAAGATTTATTAGCCTATTCAATAAGCTTAATTCGCCTATTCAATAAGCTCAATTACCCTGCTCTACCAGCCGTAAAAACGGCTCCAGGTTTGGACATCGCCCTGCGCGTCAAGCGCCTGATATTCTGGAAATTGGGCGCCCGTTGCACAAGCGTGATTGGGCAAAATTCTAAATTGCGTACCAATCGGAAATCGCTGAGCAATATCTAAATCAAGCTCACCCGATCGAGAGACGATACCGTGCTCTTGGTTGGCACCGCTAATGGTGTAGCCCTCGAGTACCTGCCCGCTTAGATCGCAGACTTGTCCATAGCCGAAATCAGCCGTTTGTTTTTGTGTGCCACGATCGCGGCTCATAGCCATCCAGCCGGCGTCAACGATCGCCCAGCCTTTTTCTTCTTGATGGCCAATTACACTTGTTAATACGCTTAGCGCGATTTCATTTTTTGTGCACACACCGACGTTGTGCATCACCAAGTCAAAAAAGACGTACACGCCTGCGCGTACCTCGGTCACGCCGTCAAGATTTTTTGCCGACAAGGCTGTGGGGGTTGAGCCGATACTGACGATCGGGCAAGCAAAGCCAGCTTGCCGTAAACGCTCTGCTGCGCGCACGCATCCCGCACGCTCTTGTTCTGCCATGGCAATCAGCGCCTCGGGCGTATTTAAGTCGTAACTTGAGCCTGCATGCGTCATCACCCCAACAATCTCGCATACTGGTGACTCAAGTGCCTGCGCAACTAATAATAGTGCCGCCGACTCGGGCTTAATCCCCGAACGATGATCATCGGTATCGATTTCGATCAGTACCTTAAAACTTAGCCCCTGAGCTTTGGCAAAGGTGGCCATTGCCTGTGCCGATTGCACGCTATCGGTCAGCACTTTGAGATCACAGCCCTTGCGCATGAGTGCGGCTGCTGCTGCAAGTTTATTTGGCGCCAAACCCACTGCGTACAAAATATCTCGAATCCCAGCGGAAAAAAACTGTTCAGCTTCTTTGATTGTGGATACAGTGATGCCTTGAGCGCCGGCTTGAATTTGCGCTTCGGTGGCCTGCACACATTTTGAGGTTTTCACATGAGGCCTGAAGGTCGCACCCAAACCAGTGACTTGTGCTTGCATCCGCTCAATATTGTGCTGCATGCGCGGTAGATCAATGAGGGCGACGGGGGTGATGAGGTCGGTCAGTTTCATGATTGATAAGTGAGTAAACGTGGCATCTGTGGGAGGTAGATTATGCGACTA
>CANKOW010000169.1 GCA_947484295.1 Alcaligenaceae bacterium
AAAGGCGGGCTCTAGCTCTAGCTCGAACCCTTGGGTCCAGATGCGGGGTGCCTCAACCGCCTCTTGCAAGCTCATGCCATGATCGATCAGGTTGATCACGGCTTGAAGCGCAGAAGTAAAGATCCGCAAGCCGCCAGGCAAACCGAGCGCGTAGCGGGGCTTACCGTTCTTGATCACCATTAAAGGTGCCATGGACGAAGTCACTCGTTTGCCGGGGGCCATCGAGTTGGCGCGGTCAGGCCTCGGATCGAGAACGTACAGATAATTATTGGGAATCATGCCGGTGCCCGGTACCATGTAGCGCGCACCAAACACCGAATTGATGGTCTGCGTGGCACTGACGATGCGCCCTTTACTGTCAGCCACGGTGATGTGGGTGGTGTTGGCGCTTTCAGCAGGCGCCAGGCCCGGGGACCACGTTTGTGCTTGATGCAGGTGTATTTGCTTCCGGCGCTCGGTAGCGTATTCAGCAGACAACAGTTTTTCGATCGGGACATTTACAAAGTCTGGATCTGCAGTGACCGCAGAGCGATCTGCAAAAGCCATTTTCATGACCTCTGCGAGCAAGTGGACGCCTTGTTCGGTTCCGAAGCCAATGGCTTTTAGATCAAAACCCTCGAGCACGTTCAGCATTTGCCCGATGTGCAAAGGCCCGGCGCACGGTGGTGGCGGGCCGATGATTTCAAAACCGCGGTAATGGCTACGCAATGCAGCGGGATGACGGGTGTTGTAGAGGCGTAAATCTTCTAGGCTTAAAAAGCCCTGTTGACTTGCAATGTCGGTGCACAAGGCGCGGCCGAGTGCCCCGTTGTACAAAGCGTCGGCACCTTCTTGGGCAACTAGTTTCAGGGTGTCGGCATAGGCGCCTTGCAATAGCAAATCGCCTTTTTGAAGCGCTCGACCTTGGGGCAAGAAAAATCGGGAAATTTCGGGGTCTAGCGACAAGTCAGCCGCGTTTTCAGCAATGCAGTCACTCAAGTATTGCGTGGCCCTGAATCCACAAGAGGCGTGTTTAATGGCCGGCGCAATCACCTCTGACAAAGACATGGAACCATGTTGCGAAAGCATTTGGCACCAGGCCATCAGGTTGCCGGGTGTGGCCACCGCCCCTCTGCCCAAACTATGCTGGCGACCTACGCTTTCAAGCGAACCGGCAGGGGCCAACGCGTCATGTGTGAAGGTGTGTGGGCCAACCGCTTGCGGACACGTGCCTTGGCCTTCCAAGATGGTGTGCGTCCCATCGGGATGACGAAGGTGTGCAAACCCGCCGCCGAGCAGGCCCACCATCATGGGTTCGACCACACTCAACGTGAACAGCGCTGTTACGGCTGCGTCTACTGCGTTGCCACCGGCGCACAGCATTTCAGAGCCAGCAGCAGAGGCCAGCGGATGGTTGGTGACTACCATGCCACTCGATGCGCGAGCAGGTTGTTTTTCGGTGACAAAAGAGGTCCCGCAGTGATCTGTCCAAGTGTGCATATAAATGATGGTGAGGTGGGATCATGGAAAGTAGAGATACAACTTAGTCTGGAAATGCCTTAAAAACAAGGGTGCAATCCATTAGTCGTAACCGGATTCTTGAAACGGGAAACCCCCGATGTCTAGCTCCACTTATGCACTGGAGTCGTCTTATGAAACTGGATGAAGGGCTAAAAGTTCGATTACAGTTTCGTCGTTGCCTCGCCAAAGAATTGGTGCATTGCGGTAGTGCGGTGCGCAAGCGTTTCATGGTCCACATCTTGAATTTGTTTGTTGCCATGCCCTCAGATAGCTTATGATGAACTTCATAACAAACCCTAGGCAATCTGTCGTGGGAGACAACGTATGTCACACATTAGATCCTTGGTCGTCATACTTGTGACGGCATTGAGCAGTTGCGCAAACGCATACGCTCACAGGCTATGAGGCTATTCCTGTTAACTACATCACTGCACCCGCTGGGACACCTCGCGCCATTATGTGAGCAATAAATCCCAGAGGTAAGCACCGATGACAAAAACTAATACGTTCAAATTTGTGCTGACGACATTGTTTGTAGCGACGTCTCTTTGGGTGGCGCCGACTCTCGCGAGATATCCTGAAAGGCAGGTCACGATTGTTGTCCCGTATCCGCTGAGGTATGCCAACCTCAAGCAACAGGACTACCAAAAGTTTCTCGATGCGGAAGAGGCTCGGCTACGTCGTCTAATAAAAACGGAAGGCGCTGGCATTCAACTTGAATAGTTATTAGACAATTACATATTTACACTGAGAGAAAAATAATGGAATTAGAAACACTAGAACTGACGATTGCAGACGGCATTGCAACGGTTATGCTAAATCGACCGCCGCATAATGCTCAAAATGCACAGATGCGCGGTGAGCTCATTCAAGTTTTTGATAGTTTCAATGATAACGATGACGTTAAGTGCGCGATCGTTACAGGTAAAGGTAAGATATTTTGCGCCGGGGCTGATTTAAATGAACGTCCAAATCTTGGCGCAACACCTGGGGCTTACTGGAAGCACAATCGATTAGTGCGCGAAGCCAGTAACTCAATCATCGAATGTAGCAAACCTGTAATCGCTGCGGTCAATGGCCCAGCGATGGGTGCAGGCTTTGGTCTGATGAATAGTTGCGATATTTGGGTGGCGTCCAATACAGCATTCTTCTCCATGCCTGAAATCAATGTTGGACTGGCGGGCGGCACCGCGATGCTTCAAAGCGTGTTTGGTAAGTCGCGAGCGCGCAGAATGTTCTTTACAGGCATGAAGGTCACGGCCGATGAGATGTACCGCCTAGGTTTGATCGAAGCGAGTTTGCCGCCTGACGAATTGATATCGTATGTCATGGAAATTGCTACAGACATCGCAAGCAAGGCCCCACTTGCGTTGAGCTACGCAAAACAAGCGGCGCAAGTGACGGCAGTGATGCCGCGTCGCGAAGGCTATCGATTCGAGCAAAATATGACCGTTGCGCTTGGGAAAACCGAAGACACGGCCGAAGCACTCAAGGCCTTTAAAGAAAAGCGTAAGCCCGTCTATAAAGGTCGTTGATTTACATTGAAGTTGAGCGAAGGGTCGTGAAATGAGTGAGCAGATTGACTATCGAGCGTTTCGAAATGAAGTTGAGGCGTTTGTTCAAAAAAATTGTCCCCAAGATATTCGGAAGCTTGTCGCTGATAATCGCAAGCTATCGCGAGAGCCTTGGAGTCGTTGGCAAAAAATATTGCATCAACACGGCTGGGGTGCGCCAAACTGGCCCAAGGAGTTAGGGGGAACAGGCTGGAACCCGAAACAACAGGCGATTTATGGTGAGGTCCTGGCAGAGAACGATTGTCCTGCCCAATACCACCACGGACTTCGGCACATTGGTCCTGTCTTAATTGAGTTTGGAAGCCCTGGGCAGAAGAGCCGCTACTTGCCAGGTATCTTGGATGGATCAGACTGGTGGTGCCAGGGCTATTCTGAACCCAACGCAGGCTCGGATCTTGCCTCACTCAAAACGCGCGGCGAGGTTCGTGGCGACACCATCATTGTCAACGGACAAAAGACCTGGACCTCACACGCTCAGGAATCAGACCTGATGTACACGCTGGTTCGCACATCAGAAGAGGCGCGCAAACAAGACGGCATTAGTCTGTTGATCATTCCAATCAAGGCCCAAGGCATTACGGTACGACCGATTCGCACGATTGATGGTTGGCTCCATGTAAATGAAGTGTTTCTGGATAATGTCGAAGTGCCCTTATCTGATTGCATCGGCGACGTTGGTAGCGGCTGGAAGTATGGCAAATTTTTGTTGGCACGTGAGCGCTTGAATTCCGCTAACACTGCGCCACTATTTCAATATCTTAGTCGTACCCGCTATTTAATTGCCGAGAAGCTTATCCAACCCAAGCATCGAGCACGACGAGCGGCGCTTGAGTTACGCCTGCTGAATGTAGAGGCAGAGTTGCGCGGCATTCGCGAGCTCGGTCTAGAAGCCATCGAAGCGGTGATGAGTAAGACTCCGATCACGACACAGCCGTCGGTGTTGAAGCTCACAAGCTCGCGCTTGTATCAGACCATCACTGAAATCGGTGCAGAGGTTGTTGGCCCAGAGTTTGCTGCTCGGATGCCGCTGCAAGAGGGCTCAGCTTTTGATGAGAATGAGCAAGCGACGCTTTGGATTCAGAACTACTTTTTTTCTCGCGTTCGTACGATCTACGGCGGGAGTGATGAAGTGCAAAAAAACATGGTTGCTCGCGAACTGTTTGGACATTAAGCATCATGACATTTATCGTTAAGCCAATTTTTGAATCTGAGTTCCGCGATGCCGCACTCGTTTTTGCAAAAGATGCAGACGCGGATGCTATTGCTGCTGCAGAACCGTCTGAGCGGGTTGAGCTGCGCCGTGCGAAGTGGAGCGAAGCACTTGAACTGGGTTGGGCTGCGTGCCTGATACCTGAGGCTTTTGGTGGGCTGGGGGGTGCCGTCACTGATTTTTGCTCTTTGCTAGAAGGGGCTTCCCATTACGCGTTACCTTTGCCTGTTAGCTCTGGGATGGGGTTGCCCGCAGTGCTGCTGTCTACTCTGCAGTTTGCGGGTAAAGAGTCGTTATTAGCAGGGATGGCTGCTGGTGCAGTCCGCATTCAGCCGGTTTGGCGTTCACTAGATCCTTATTGCAAACAGCTAGACGAGCAGACAAGCTTGTTCGCGCAGCCGAGTGCTGGAGGATGGCAGGTTAATGGTCGAGTAGCCGGGGTGGAAGAGGTGCCAGCCGCTACGCACTATTTGATCGCCTGCGATGGCGTATCGCCAAAAGTCACGAGCCCGCTACTGCTTCTGGTTCCTGCAGGATCAGATCAAGTCGAGTGTGCGCGCGAAATGCGAATCGATGGACGGCACACCGTCAGTTTTAAATTTGCAGGGCTGTCTGTATCGGACGCACAGGTTCTTGCGCAGGGCCCCGCTTTGGGTGAGGCGCTCGATCGTACGAATGCAATGGGTGCGTTGTTTGTTTGCGTGGAAGCCGTGGCGTCAATGGGCTCCGTCTTGGAGCAGACGATCCGCTATTTGTCTGAGCGTAAACAGTTTGGTGTGACACTCTCAAGTTTTCAAGTGTTGCGTCATTATGTGGCGGACGCCTACGTGAGATACGAATGCTTCCGTGCTTTCGTTGCGGCACAAGCGGAATCAACGAGAAACGGAACGGCGCCAGTCGATCGTGATATTTCACTACTGAAGCTTTACCTCTCTCAGGTTGGGCCAATTGTTGCGCACATGGTGATTCAGACGCATGGCGGCATGGGCATGACAGAAGAGCTTTGGGCGACGAGACTGAACAAACGGATTTTGATGGCTAATTTTGAGTTTGGCGATGGACAGTACCACCGTGAACTTTTATCTAACTTTTAGCGGGGCGGTGATTCTTGAGAAATATGGTGATTTGCTACCAGATATACACTAACTTACTCGTGATGTTTAGACAAATATAACAATGGACGAAGACGGCATGAATTCCAACAAATCTGCATCCGTAGAACAACGTATGGATGCGATCCAGTCTGTGCTGGAAGCGCGCGGCATGGAACCGAACGCCGCTATTGAACAAGCGCATCATCGGGCAGAAGAAGACTGGGTACCACGCAACGGTGCCCGGATCATCGCCAAAGCCTGGACTGATCCGGCGTATCGACAGCGGCTTTTGGCGGATGGTAAAGCAGCAGCTGCTGAGCTAGGCTTCGATATGCCGCCCCATCATCGTTATCTTGTCGCACTTGAAAACACGCCGAAGCTGCACAATGTGATTTGTTGCACATTGTGCTCTTGCACGGCGTTTTCTATTATTGGACTGCCGCCTGATTGGTATAAGGATCTGGAATATAGGGCACGTGTCGTCAGAGAGTCTCGCACAGTACTCAAGGAAATGGGCCTTGATCTGCCTGCGTCCACCGAGATCAAAGTGTGGGATACAACCACGGATACCCGATACATGATCGTTCCACATCAACCTCCAGAAACAATTGGCTGGCCTGAGGATAAACTTGTGGAAATCATCACTAAAGAATCAATGATCGGCGTTGCACGCTTGACGGGGAGCTAAAGCATGGACGGTGTACACGATATGGGCGGTCGCCAGGGATTCGGCGGCATCCGTTATGCGCCCAATGCATCAGTATTCCACGCAGAATGGGAAAGAAGAGCAAATGCGCTCTACGGTCTAGCTGTTCGCCATGGCATCTTTAACATGGACGAGTATCGTCATGCCATTGAGCGCATGTCGCCATACCATTACATGTCAGCAAGTTACTACGAGCGCACACTGACTAGCCTCGCGACGTTGCTCGTCGAAAAAGGAGTCACGAGCCGGGAGGAGCTTGAAAAGCTTGCAAAGGGAGAATTCCCTCTCTCAGGCCCGAGCGCTGCGGGTCGCAGCAACCTGCCTGATCGGCAGCAGTTCAAGCCCGGTGACCGTGTACGTGTGCGCAATGAGTTCTTCGCTGGGCATATACGTATGCCCGCCTACATTCGCGGCAAGCAAGGTATCGTCGTGCGAGAAACGCCTGCCTACCCATTGCCCGATGCACATGCCCACGGCATTCAAGCTGAGGACGAACCGACATACGATGTCGTCTTTCGCACTGAAGACTTATGGCCCAATGCGTCGGACTCTGCGCAAGTGCATGTAGGGGTATTTCAAAGCTACTTGCAAAAAGAGGACTGAGTTAGTCTATGGAAATTTTCGCATTCTTGACGACGTCTCCCACTCGGATATTTTCAGAGCGTACAAAATCAGTCAGTTGTTTTTGATTCATAAAATTAGGATCAAGACCGCCTCTCGTCAACTCTTCGCGCACCTTGGGATTTTCAACGACAGCCTTTAACGCCGCAGTCAATTTGTCAGCAAGGTCAGTAGGAATATTCGCAGGTCCCAATACGCCCATCCATGAAATCCAGGATTGCACACCCTGCTCAACCATTGTCATGAGTTGAGGTGCGGCAGCTAGTCTATTTTGACTCGAAACACCCAAGATCTTTGCTTTTCCTGCGTTGTGATGAGGCAACGCAACGACCGCGGGCACAAAGACTGAGTCAACCTGCCCTCCCAGAACCGCTGTCATAGCGGGTGCCGCGCCTTGAAAAGGAACATGCAACATCTGACTGCCTGTCTGAGCCAAGAACATTTCAGTTGCTAGGTGGCTTGAGCTGCCGATTCCCCAAGACGAGTAAGTCATCTTTGAGGCTGGATCTTTGCCCTTCTGGACAAACTGTTTTAAATCTCCTGGATTGTTCTGGGGATTCACAACCAGAACCAAAGGGAAAAACCCGACCATACCAATGTTCGTGAAGTCCTTATTCACATCATAGCGAGCTGTCTTAGGAGAAACCAGTGGGCTCACAATATAAGAGTCGGCAATGAAAACAATCGTGTAACCATCCGGCGCTGATTTGACCAGCATATCGGTACCGATCAGACCTGTTGCTCCGGCTCGATTTTCAACGACAACGGGCT
>CANKOW010000170.1 GCA_947484295.1 Alcaligenaceae bacterium
GGTTCACAACTGCATGGGTTACATGTTTAACTCTGCGATTGCAGAAGTCTTTTCAATGGGCGTGAAGGCCGGTGTCGAAGCACCCACTCTTTTCAAAGCGTTGCGCAGCGGTGCGATGGGGCGCCGTCGCACCTTTGACGGCTTGCCCACACACTTTTTAAGTGGCGCTTACGAGCCCGCTAAGTTTTCGTTAAAACTGGCCCATAAAGACGTTACGCTGGCCAATGAACTTGGGCGCGAAGTTGATCTAGAGATGCAATTTGCAAAACTCACACTCGCCCAAATGACAGAAGCACTTGACCGAGGCTGGAGCGATAAAGACTCGCGTATTGCAATGCTTTTGGCGCAAGAGCAGGCAGGCGTTGATGTGCGGTGCGATCCAGAGACCTTAAAAGACATTTTAAGTCGCTAAGGGTAAGCCAGACCTTTTCTCGAAAACGCACGCGACTCGCCAGCACGCAGCGGGGGCCCTAACCCTCAGTTGACAAATACCATTACGCAGCCTAACTTAGTGCAAAATCCATTAAAAACCGCCGATATAGAGACATCGACAACCCTGTCAACGGCGACCCCCGATTTTTCCGGAGGCTTCAATGCACTTTAAATCGTTAGCATCACTTCTCGCGATCTTCGCCTGTCTGATTTTCAATGTTCCTGCTCAGGCACAAGCGAACTTTCCTGAAAAGCCAGTCAAATTGATTGTGCCTTTTCCTCCGGGTCAAGCCACCGATATGATTGCCAGAATGGTCGCAGAGAAGCTCACGATTGCATGGGGCCATCAAGTCATTGTTGAGAACAAGACCGGGGTGCCAGGCATGGTCGCTGGCAGCACTGCCGCACCTGATGGCTATACGATGACGATGGGCACCAGTGGGGTCTTGGCCGTTAACCCAGCCGTCTTCGCAAAACTTCCTTACGATGTCACCAAAGATTTTATTTACGTGGGTGGCTTAGCTATCACGCCCATGATCGTAGTTGTCAGCGCCTCACTACCTTACAACACCGTGCAAGAACTTGTTGCCGCGGCCAAAAAAGAGCCTGGCAAGTTTAATGTAGGTTATGGCGGCGTCAATAACACCCAGCATTTAACCGGCGAACTATTTAAATTCACCACAGGCGTGAACATGGTTGGCGTGAACTACAAGGGTAGTGCAGCAGCTGTCACGGATCTGCTAGGCGGACAAATCTCAATTTTGGTCGACAGCATGGCGGTCGCTCTGCCACACATCAAGGCTGGCAAATTAAAACCTTTGGCCATCACGACGCTGCAACGCGTGCCGCAATTACCAAACCTGCCAACGGTTGCCGAATCTGGCTACCCAGGCTTTGAAGGCGTGGGCTGGCAAGGCTTGGTTGTGCCCAAAGGTACGCCGCCAGCCATCGTGCAAAAAATCAGCGCTGACGTCGCTAAAATTCTGGCTGACCCGACCATGCAACAAAACATCATCGACAAAGGAATGGTGCCCGACCCTCGTAGCGCAGGCCCTTGGAGCGAATTTGTTTTTGCAGAGATGAAAAAATGGAAAACAGCGGCGACTCAGGCCAACATCAAAGCAACCGAATAATTTCGTCAATGCGAAGCGCCGAATCATGTCCTGATCCGCGCTTCGCAATACGCAAGATTCATGCTTTAGCCGAATAACATTCATTGGCTGAGTCCCAACAAAGTGAACGCTGTTAAACCAAGCAACACTAAACACCTTCAAGAAAATCATGCAACGACATACTACGTTAAAAGCGCTTACCGCTTCGATAATCGGACTTTGCTGCGCGCTACTCACTTTTGCGGCGAATGCACAGGCTGTGTTTCCTGAAAAACCCGTCAAGCTGATTGTGCCGTTTCCTCCGGGGCAAGCCACAGATATTGTGGCAAGATTGATTGCAGAAAAGCTCACCGCCGTGTGGGGCCAACAAGTCATCGTTGAAAACAAAAACGGCGTACCTGGCATGGTTGCGGGCGCAACGGCAGCCCCCGATGGCTACACAATGATCATGGGAACAAGCGGTGTGTTGGCCGTGAACCCTGCCGTTTTCGACAAGCTGGCCTACGATGCCGCAAAAGATTTCACCTACGTGGGTGGCTTAGCGATTGCCCCCATGATCATTGTGGTGAGTGCATCGTTACCCTACAACACCATTCAAGAACTCGTTGCAGCTGCCAAAAAAGAGCCGGGCAAATTTAACGTGGGCTATGGCGGCGTCAACAACACACAGCATCTGACCGGAGAATTCTTTAAATACACGGCTGGTATCAACATGGTTGGTATTAACTATAAAGGCAGTGCCAGTGCAGTCACTGACTTGTTAGGTGGGCAAATTTCTATTCTGGTCGACAGCATGGCGGCTACCTTGCCGCATATTCAGTCGGGCAAGCTCAAGGCGCTTGGGATTGCAATGCTTGAACGCGTGCCGCAGCTTCCAAATCTGCCCACTGTCGCCGAGTCGGGTTACCCAGGTTTTGAAGGTGCTGGTTGGACTGGCCTTGTGGTGCCCAAAAATACACCCCCTGCGGTGGTGCAAAAAATCAGTGTTGATATTGCCAAGATTCTGGCGGATCCCACGATTCAGAAAAATATCATCGATAGAGGGATGGTGCCCGATCCTCGTGGCGCTGGCCCCTGGAGCGACTTCGTCTTTGCTGAAATGAAAAAATGGAAAGCAATCGCCCAACAGGCGAACATCAAAGCAAGCGAATAATTTCAATTCATTTAATCCACTTCAACTTAGAGCGCCTTGATCACTATGTCTTCTGCAGAACCTCGTTTTTTAACACTACACGAACTCGTTCAAAAAGCACGTCAAAAGCTTAATCACGACAATTGGGATTACATCGTCGGCGGTACCGAAACCGAAACTACGCTTCGGCGCAATCGGGCGTCGATTGATGCCCTGGCGTTTCGACCACGTGTCTTGCGTGACGTTAGCAACGTCAGTGCTCGCACCAGCTTTTTAGGCCGAGACCTGCGCTTGCCCCTTTTGCTTGCACCGGTTGGTAGTCTTGAACTGTTCGCACAAGGCGCGGGCGCTGCCTCGGCTCAGGCCGCTGAACAGTTTGGCATTGCCCATATGCTGAGCTCTGTCTGTCAGCCAGGCATCGAGGCCGTTGCACAAGCCGCCCCTGACGCACTACGACTGTTTCAGTTATATGTGCATGGTGATGCCGCTTGGGTCGACGCCATCGCAGAGCGCGTTGAAGCTGCCGGTAACGGTGCCTTTTGTTTGACAGTTGATACCGCGCACTACAGTCGTCGCGAGCGCGATCAGGCTAAACGTAACATTCGTCGGCTCGCCGTTCCGGGGCGCGAGTTTCAACCCCAGCTCACCTGGAAAGATGTGGATCGCTTAAAAAGCAAACTTAAAGTACCGCTCATTCTGAAAGGGATTGCAACGGCTGAGGATGCCGCGATGGCAGTCGATCACGGCGTAGACATGGTGTACGTGTCAAACCACGGTGGACGCCAACTTGATCATTGCCTTGGGTCAATAGCTGTACTGCCAGAAGTGGTGAAGGCCGTGAATGGTCGGGCTACCGTGATTGTGGATGGTAGTTTCAACCGCGGCTCTGACGTCGTCAAAGCTATCGCCTCTGGGGCGCACATGGTCGGCATGGGTCGCATGCAATGTATCGGGCTTGCAGCAGATGGCGCCGCGGGTGTTGTCAGAATGCTTGAAATCTTAGAGGATGAAATCAAGATCTGCATGGGTCTGATCGGTGTCAACTCGCTTGCCGAGCTCAACCCAAGCTATTTGCAAGCGGTCGCGCCACTGAGCCCTAACGATGCACTCAGTGCCTTTCCGTTGTTATCGCTTGATGAGAAAGCGTTTTATTGAACCACTAGCTTTGCCTTCAGCACTTAAGTGCTGAAGTTCTTTATTGGCACAGCGTTGAGTAGCGCCTTATCGCTCAGAGTAAAGGAAGCTTCGCATCGGTAGCAATTTTTTTCCAGTGCGCAGCTTCTTTATCGTACTTACGTTTGAATTCAGCGGGTGTATCGCTGATGGCATGTTGCCCCGATATCGCCAGAGTTTTTTGAAACTCTGGCTGCTTTAGAGTTTGCCTGAGTGCGTCATTTAATTTTTCAATAATGCTCGTGCTGGTGCCCGCCGGTGCAACTAAGCCATTCCAGATATCAATTTCAAAGTTCGCCAGGCCCGAGGCCATCATGGTGGGGACGCCAGGCAAATCGGCGAAGGGGTGAGCGCCCGTCACTGCAATGGCTTTTATTCGCTTTAAATCAAGCATCGGCATCGCAACATTGGGGGCAAGCAGTGCCATATCAACCCGCGCTGCGACTAAGTCATTGACGATCGGTGAAGCCCCCTTATAGGCCACTGAGGTTAGCTCAATATTTGCATCTTTTTTTAACCATGCAACGGTTAGCTCGTTGGCATGACCGGTGACCGCGACTGTTAATCCTTGAGGCGCGGCCTTCGCTAAACGGATCAAAGACTCGAGGTTGTTGGCGGGGCTCTGAATCGGCACTACCAAGATATGCGGATACCCGGCAACCGAGCCGATCGGTGTGAAATCGCGCTCGACGTCGTAAGGCAACTTAGCGTAACGTGCGCCCCCCAAAGCGAGTGTGCCATTCGAGGCAAGCATCAGCGTATAACCGTCTGCAGGACTTCTAATCAATTCAACCGCCGCAATTTGCGCGTTTGCGCCTGGCCGATTCTCGATCACGACCTGTTGCCCAAGCACCTTGGTCATCCCCTCGGCTAAGGCGCGCGCTGAGCTATCGGTCGGGCCACCCGCAGCAAAGCCAACTAGAATTTTGATCGGGCGCTGGGGATACTGAGCAAGTGCTTGCTGGCACACTGTGGTGCTAACAAACAAAATAGCGAACGCTTTTAAAATATTTTTAATCATGATTTAACAGTTCACGAAGAGTTCAGTACGCCGAGGGTTAGGCAGTTTTTCTTGTGCTGCGGCACGATCAAGTGCAAGCTTAAACACAGAAAGATCGCTTGAGCCAAGCTCGTAAATTTCCATCCAGGTCACCTGTCCAAGCTCATCGGGTGTTGGGCGCTTCATTACCTGTGCGCTCAGTTGCGGAAACTGTGTTTGCAACAGCACTTGCATCTGCTGCACGTGCGTCTTGAGCTCAGGGTACTGGTTGGGTAAAAATTTATAGTACACGAACAGTTTCATTTTTTTCTCTGCGAAGCCTTGCTTTTTTGGGGCAAAGATCAGGCCACAACTAGGGTTTACCCAAGCCATTCCAGCGCTGCACCAGATCGGTCTCTAAGCCAAACAAATCGAGCACTCGCCCAACAGTGTGATCGATGATCGCGTCGATCGATTCAGGCTTGATATACAGGGCGGGCACTGGCGGCATCACAATTGCGCCGTTTAGTGTCACCTGAAGCATCGATTTCAAATGGCCGGCATGCAACGGCGTTTCACGCACAAGCAACACCAGGCGACGCCGCTCTTTAAGCACAACATCGGCCGCACGCGAGATGAGATTTCCGGTGATGCCCCAAGCGATTTCAGAGAGCGTATTGACTGAGCATGGCGCGACGACCATACCGAGTGTCATAAACGACCCCGAGGCGATCGTTGCGCCGACGTTTTTTGCTGAATGAACAACGTCGGCCATTGCCTGAACCTGAGCGGGATTGAACTCGGTCTCGGCTGCCATCGTCAATTTTGCCGAGTCAGTCAAGACCAAATGCGTCTCAATATCCGTCGCTTGTAGCACTTGTAGCAACCGTACACCGTAGGCGGTGCCTGAAGCGCCCGTGATGGCGACGATTAATCTGCGAGGGGCCTGCGACATGATGCTTTATCCAATATTGGTAGTCATACACTGAGCTTGTGCTCTATAGTTGAGCATAACAAATAGATTCAACCTAGGAGACTCAGATGATTCAATGCATGCAAAACTTCAGTTTACAGGCTCTGCGGCTGGTGGCAGCGCTGACGCTAGGGTTAGGCGTCCAGACTGGGTTTGCGCAAGCGCCGTCTAACTATCCGACCCGTCAACTGACAATGGTCGTGCCGAACGCGACCGGCGGTACCAACGATATTGTGGGGCGCATCATCGCCCTCGAACTTGCTGAAGAGTTTAAGCAGTCGGTTGTACTGGTCAACAGGCCGGGGGCTGGGGGCAACATCGGTACGGCACAAACAAAAGCGGCTGCGCCTGACGGCTATACGCTACTGATGACAGTCAACAGCGTTCAAGCGATTAACCCAGCGTTGTATAAAAATGTCGGCTTTGACCCCGTTAAAGACTTTATCCCTATCACCATCATTGGCAGCGTACCCAATGTACTTGTCGTGCACCCCTCCTTTGCTGCCAAGACACTGACTGAGTTTTTAGCCTTGATCAAAGCCAACCCTGGCAAGTATCAATATGCGTCTGCCGGCAACGGAACGCTCAATCACCTGCTAGGCGTGATGATGGATCAAATGGGTGGATACAAAATGGAACACATCCCTTACAAGGGTGTTGCACCAGCCATGGCGGATGTCTTAGGCGGACAGGTGCCCATTGCGTTCGCTAGCCTGCCCTCTGCGCTGAGCAATATCCGCCAGGGTCAGTTGCGTGCGCTTGGGGTCAGTACGGCTAAGCGTTCACCGTCCCTACCTGATGTCCCAGCAATGATTGAACAGATCCCTGGGTTTTCAGGTGAGCTTTGGGTAGGCTTGTTTGCGATTGCGGGTACACCACCTGAGGTGGTGAATAAGGTTTATCAGGCGACTGCCACGGTGATGCAGAAACCCGCTGTTCAAAAGAAGCTGATGGACCTTGGCCTTGAGTTGGCCTTTGACACGCCTGCGCAGTTCAAGGTGCGCTTAGACCAAGACATCGTCAAATGGGGCGCGATTGTCAAAGCCTCTGGCGCGACAGTTGACTGAACACATTCCGTGTGGACGCAAGGGCGAGTGGTAGTTATCGCCTTTGCATCATTGCGTCAGCGTAATTTGGTTAACGCTATTTAATCAGCCGCTCGCTCGCGATACGGGCGCCTTCAGCCAGCGTCCGTAACTTAGCCCAGACCACGTCGGTTGCAACACGACCCATACCGGCTGAGGTATCGAAACCGCAATCTGTTCCTGCAAGCACGCGTGTTGGGTCACCGACCTCAGCCGCGCAGCGCTCGAGGCGGTCAGCAACCACCTCGGGATGCTCGACGAAGTTCGTTAAAACATCGATCACACCTGCCACAATAATTTGATCTTCTTTCAATGGTTGCTTGCGCAAGACTGTCATCTCATGAGCATGGCGTGCGTTGGCGAAGGGCAATACAAACCCACCGACATTTGTTTGACTGATGGTCGGCCAAATTTTTTGTAAAGGGACATCGCAATCATGCGGACCTTCATAGTTGCCCCAGCACACGTGCATACGCACGCGATCGCGTGGGATGTTTCTGAGAGCAACATTTAGGGCGGTGACAACGCGCTCGATAAAACCGATAAATTTTGCGTCGGATTCATCGTGATAC
>CANKOW010000171.1 GCA_947484295.1 Alcaligenaceae bacterium
CTTGAAAAAAACGCCTGCTGATGGGCAACAATCACCTGCGAAACTTTCAAAATCGTTTCAAACCGCTGCGCGACATTTCGAATCATCCAGCGCGCCTCTTGCAACTGGCCGTGCAGTGCAGTGTGCGCGCCGCTTCGTGGGCTGCCTAAAGCTTCGGCGTACATCGCATTGACACGCAACTTGGGCATCACAGACTCATTAAGTGACACTACCCAGCCCTTGCGCGTTTTTCGTACCAACACGTCGGGCACCGCAAAATCGGCCGCTGGGATGTTCCAAGCGCTTGCGGGTCGGGGGTTGAGCTGAACGATTAACGCATGGGCGCGCTTGAGCAGCTCGGCGTCACATTGCAAGACCTCGCGCAGCTTAAGCATATTGCCGGTTGCCAAAACCGCGAGGTGATACCGACACACCGTGCGCGTCAGGGCAAGCAACTCTGAATCTTGCAACGCCTCAAGGCGCTGAGGGTCACCGAACTGAAGCTGTAAGTCCAAGCACTCACCCAGATCGCGGGCACCCACGCCTGGCGGATCGAACGACTGCAGCATTTTTAAGGCGCAACGAAAATCGTCCTCTTCGAGGCCAAGCGCTGGGTTCATCCAGCTTGCAATCTCAGCAAGGGGTGATGCCAAAAATCCATCATCATTGAGTTCATCAATCAGCAGTTCGACGATTGCGGCATCTCGCTTGCTTAAACGTGTCGTGCCTAACTGTTCTAGCAAATATTCTCGTAGATTGCTTTCGCGGGCCGCCTCGGGGCGATCAGGAAAGTCGTCATCGCGTGAACCCCGTGACTCAGAAGAAAATTCAAGTCGTTCGCGCTCTGGCGTACGCTCTGAGGCTGGGGAGTAGTCTGTATTGGGCTCGGGTGTTGCGTCCTGACCACGCTCGTCATGGCTCTGGTTGGGGCCAACTTCTGTGCTCTCTTGGCCAACACGCAAACTCGCCGCAGCACCGCCCGGCTCGTACAATGGCGTGCCTTCTTGCTCTAAGAGGGGGTTTTCAGCCAGCGCCCGAGCGACTTCAGCCTCAAGATCTAACGTCGAAAGCTGCAGCAGCTTGATCGACTGTTGCAGCGCGGGGGTCAAGGTCAAATGTTGACCCTGACGAAGCTCGAGAAAATTGCGACTCATAGGTACAATATTTTGCATGATGAATCGACACAGCGCTACACCGTTTCAAAAAGACACCCCTTTACTGGGCGGCATCTTGTTGCGGTTGGCGCTACCGCGTCTTCTGACGCGGATGACCATTATTTTAGCGGCTATTGCTCTTGTCATTTATTGCGCGCAACGGATCCTGCAGTCAGGTAAAACTTGGCTTGAATTTGCCATCAAACTCACGGGCCTATCCGAAATTCTTGGCAAAGCGGTCATCGATTTTGTCATTCAGTATCAGAAGTATTTCTGGTGGTTTGTGATTCTGATCTTGATCTTAATCACCCTCAGCAGCGCGATGAGTTACTTACGCAGCAGCCTTAAGCGAGGCAGTGCTGCTTTAGTACCGCTAAGCGACGTGCGCAAACTCTGTGCACAACTCAGCCCTGAGGGCCTAGATATTTTGAATTGGGTCTGGAAAGATCAAACCCAACCCGTCACTGTTGGTATTTTACAAACCGTGCTGACTCAGCGCAGCAGCGGACGGGCACGCAAGCTTGCCTTGGCGCGAGCCCAGCAGTCCGAGCTTCAGGCGGCGTTACAAAACCGTCCGGTCAGCAACCCGGCTACAGACGCCCCCAACCGCGTGTTACCACCTGCCAACGATGTCGGGCAGCGCGAACCCACCATGCTTGCCTAACGCACTTAATGACTGGTCAAACGCTGGCCAAATCATACCCAGGTACCGCTCAAGCGTCACACAAGGCCCCCCGTAAGCGTCCGCTGCGCTTGCGTTTCAAGCCAGTTTATGTTCGACTGGAGGTTATGAACTCGCTTGCCACAGGGTTCGCCTGCCCTCAAACACACTGCTCGGCCAATTTAGGTCGCGGTTTAGTCGTGTCTGGCAACCGTGCTGGTGCTCTAGGGCTGCTATCGCTACTACTAGCGATCGGTTGCCGGGCCTAGTGCCCGTGGCAGTCCGGCAACCAACCGCCACCCCAGCTATAGCCTTCCTCAAAAATTTTTAGATTTAATCCAAACCCTGGTATGTTACGCCGTCGATGAGCCCAGGTCGTACGTACCGTCTCATCGTTTAAACAGATTTAAGGTTAATTATGCTTTCGAATCCCGCCACAAAATACATCCCGTTCAAGCCCTTCGAGCGCGATTTTTCAGAGCGCACCTGGCCGACTAAAAAAATTACACATCCGCCCGTTTGGATGAGTACCGACTTGCGTGATGGCAATCAGTCGCTCATCGAACCCATGAGTGTTGAGCGCAAGCTTCGGTTTTTTGAACTGCTGGTTAAGATCGGCTTCAAAGAGATCGAGGTTGGATTTCCGTCGGCGTCTCAAACGGATTTCGATTTTGTACGCAAGCTGGTCGACGACAAGTTGATTCCAGATGACGTCACTATCATTGCGCTCACTCAGGCTCGCCCCGAACTCATCGAGCGCACTGTTGAGTCTGCTGCTGGTGCCACGCGTGCCATGATCCACCTGTACAACGCTTGTGCACCCGGCTTTCGGCGCATCGTCTTCAACATGAACCGCCAAGAGGTCAAACAGGTGGCGCTCGAAGGTACGCAATGCGTGATGGATTGCATGGCCAAGCATCCTGAAACACAGTGGCTATACGAATATTCTCCTGAGGTCTTCAGCACCACCGAGCCAGACTTTGCGCTTGAGGTTTGCAATGCAGTCACTGCCCTGTACAAACCTACACCGCAGAAAAAAATTATCTATAACTTGCCCGCCACGATCGAGGCCACAACGCCAAACATGTATGCCGATCAAATCGAATACATGCATAACAATCTGCATAAGCGTGATTCAGTGATTGTCAGTTTGCATCCGCACAACGATCGCGGCACCGCGGTCGCGGCGGCCGAGTTAGGCTTGATGGCTGGGGCCGATCGCGTCGAAGGTTGTTTGTTTGGTAACGGCGAGCGCACCGGTAACGTGGATTTAGTGACCTTGGCCTTAAACCTGTATACACAAGGTATTCACCCCGGGCTTGATTTTTCAGATATCGACGAAGTGCGTCGCTGCGTTGAGTTTTGTAATCAATTGCCCGTGCACCCACGTCATCCGTATGCCGGCGACTTAGTATTTACGGCCTTTTCGGGCTCGCATCAAGATGCCATCAAAAAAGGCTTTGCGGTGCAAAAGGCCGGTGCCATTTGGGAAGTCCCCTACTTGCCAATCGACCCCGCCGATCTGGGTCGCAGCTACGACGCCGTGATTCGCGTCAACAGTCAATCCGGTAAAGGCGGCGTATCATACCTGCTTGAACAAGAACACGGTTTAGACTTGCCACGACGTTTGCAAATTGAGTTCAGCCGCGCCATTCAACGCGTCACGGATGAAACGGGTCGCGAGGTCACCGCTGAGGCCGTCTACACAATTTTCAATACCGAATATCTGGCACAAACCGAACCCTGGAAGCTCATCAAGCACAGCATCACTGGTGACCCCAGTGCGCCCGAAGGCAAACACTTTACGATCGAGGCCGAGTTTGAAGTTGACGGTGTACGTCGTGTGCTGAAAGGCGTGGGCGATGGTGCGATTTCTGCCTTTGTGGATTGCTTGGGGATACCCGTTCGCGTGATGGATTATCACGAGCATGCGATTGGTATTGGCACCGACACACGCGCAGCTTGCTATGTCGAGGCACGCATCGAAGAGGGCGCAACGGGGTTTGGCGTGGGCATTGATCGCGATATCGTCACAGCGTCCTTCAAGGCGGTGCTGAGCGGTTTGAATCGGCATATCAAAGCGAAGTAACGCGACGGTCGCATTCACGTTACGCTCGACACTTCCACAGGAAGCACGTTTTGTTTTCAAACATTGAACGGCCAGCCGCGCCGCCAGCACGTCTACAAAAAGTCTTCGCTGATCTGTCTACAACCAATCTCGCCAACGGCCTGATTGGTTTTATTTTTGCAGCAACCGGGCCCTTTGCTGTGATTCTTTCCGTCGGTACGCGTGGCGGACTCACGTCGGCAGAACTGGCTTCGTGGGTGTTTGGTGTGTTTCTTGTAAATGGTCTGCTAACGCTGGTCCTGAGCTGGCGCTATCAAATGCCACTGGCCTTCGGCTGGACAATTCCAGGCACTGTATTAGTGGGCCCGGCCTTACAGCACATGCCGTTTTCTGCCGTGATTGGTGCGTTTTATGCCACCAGTCTACTGATCCTGTTGCTTGGGCTCAGCGGGTTCGTCAAGCGCCTCATGTCAGCGTTACCTATGCCAATTGTGATGGGTATGGTCGCGGGTGTGTTTCTTCACTTTGGCTTGGATGTCATCCACGCGCTCGATCGTGACGCCGCGATTGCTGCCCCCATGGTGCTTGTGTTTTTCTTATGTTCGGCAATTCCGGCGCTCGGACGACGAATACCGCCCGTCATTGCCGCCTTATTGGTGGGTGCAATGGCGATCGCCATACTGGGTCGTCTAAATCTTGGCGACGTGGGTGCACTTGGCTTCGCCCAGCCCGTCTTACAAACACCAAGTTGGTCTTGGGCCGCAATGCTAGAGCTCGTGATTCCACTGACCATCACGGTATTAGTTGTGCAAAATGGTCAGGGTGTTGCCGTGCTGAAGGCAGCTGGGCACGAGCCGCCCATCACCCTGATTGCCGTTGCCTGCGGCATCGGTGCAGCCTTGAGCGCTGCCGTTGGTGCCGTGAGCTCTTGCCTCACCGGCCCAACAAATGCCCTGATCAGCTCCTCTGGTGAAAAAAACCGTCACTACACTGGGGCGCTCACCTTTGCCTGCCTAGCCTTGGTCTTCGGGGTGCTCGCACCAACGTTTACCAACCTCACCTTGGCCACCCCAAAAGCATTCATCATGGTGTTAGCAGGGCTCGCCATGTTGCGCGCATTGCAAAATGCCTTTGTGACTTCGTTTGGTTCAGGCAAATTTACCTTGGGTGCGCTCGTGAGCCTGCTGGTCACCGTCGCAGATGTTAGCCTCTTCAATATTGGCTCAGCGTTTTGGGGCTTGATCGCTGGCTTTGCGGTGTCTTGGCTGATGGAGCGTCACGACTTTAAAGCGCAATGACGACGCTTTTGAGATAGCGCATGATATCGAACTCAATCTCCTAAGCTTGTCGCAGCAATTTGCCTTGGTGAAGCCTTCAAGTAAATGACTCATTAATGTGACATACGATCACCAATGGCTCATTAATGAGTCAAAGCGTTTGGCATCTAACCTATCTCACCATTGTCCAAAAAAAACACCCGCGCGCTTATGCGCGTTGGTGCCGCGCTCAACGGCCTCATCAGACATCGTGACGCGCCGCTTAAGCCGCGCGAGCGCCTCAAGCAACTGCGTTCGTAAAGCTTCGCGCGTGCTGGCGTGCAGCGCTTCGCGGCCCAAATCATTGAGCTCGTTTGGATCATTCTCTAAGTCGAATAACTGTTCAGGTTCGTCAAGCCAATACACGTAGCGCCAACGCGTTGTACGAAGCGAATAGGCGCGCGATTGTTGCGGAGTTTTATTCAGTAACAGCCGCGCCTGCCTAAAGCTGTAATCCAGCTCAGAAAATACCGCGTCACGCCATCGCGTGGGCTCGCCACGCGTAAGAGGCAACAAGCTACGACCTTCAATACGCTCAGGCGAACCTGCCACACCAAGCGCTTCAAGAAACGTTGGTACCATATCGACCGCTTCAACAAACCGGTTATCGACTGTGCCGCGCGTGGTGTCTGCGCGCGCGTCGGGATCCATCACGATACACGGTACGCGCTGCACGGCATCGTAAAACAATTCTTTCTCGCCAAGCCAATGATCACCTAATAAATCGCCATGATCTGAGGTGAACACAATCAGCGTGTTCTTCATCAAGCCCGCACCGTCCATGTATTCAAACAACCGCCCGAGGTGATCGTCTAATTGCTGAATCAAACCCTGATAGGCTGGGCGTACAGTTCGGATACATTCGTCGCGGCTAAAGTTTTGGCTTTCTTCGTGCTGCCGATACGCCGCCACAACTGGGTGTGCATCACGCCGTTCAGCCTCACTGCGCACAACGGGCAAGCACTGCTCTGCTGTGTACCTGTTGTGATACGGTGCTGGCGCCATATAAGGCCAGTGAGGCTTGACGTAACTCAAGTGCAAGACCCATGGCTTATCGCCTTGCTCGCGCATAAACTCAAGCGCCTGATTGGTCATGTAGGCCGTTTCAGAATGAGGCTCAGCCACCCGAGCGGGCAGATAGGTGTTGCGCATATTCCAGCCGCTGACGATCTGCCCATCAGGCATTTGCCCCGCGATGACAAAATCGGTCCAGGGGTCGTCCGAGAGATACCCCTGACGCTTTAAGTAGGCAGGATAGCCGCTCTCAAGCCCTGGTGGATGATGCCCATCATAGCGATCCAGTTCACGAAAACCACCACGTGCTAACAAATAACCGAGCTCAGAGTCGCCTTCGATACCTAGCCGTTTCATACCAGTAAGATCCGGTATCACATGCGTTTTACCTGCCAACACCAAATTACGCCTTGCCTGAGCAAGATATTCGCCAAAGGTCACTTCACCAACAGACAATGGCACTCGGTTCCAGGTCGTGCCGTGACTCGAAGGATAGCGTCCGGTGTAATAACTCATGCGTGAAGGCCCACATACGCCCGAGTTCACAAAGGCTCGGCTAAAGCGCACACCACGCTTAGCCAGCGCATCAAGATTGGCTGTTTTTAAGTAAGGGTGCCCATCACAACCAAGGTGATCCGCTCGAAACTGATCAGCCATGATGAATAGAATATTTTGTGTTGTGGTCATAACAATGCGATCTCAGCTGCCTCAAAGCCGGCCGCTAAGCGCGCCTCAATATTGAAGGGCCCTTTTAATTTTGGCGCCCGATAGGTAGTCGCCAGTTCGGCATAAGTATGAATGGGATCTAACCCACGCTCAGTACACAGCCAGCGGTACCAATGATTGCCGATCGCTACGTGACCGATTTCATCACGTAAAATAATATCGATAATCGCGGCGCCCGCCGGGTCGCCACCGCTCGCCAGCTTATGTCTGACCGCGGGCGACGCATCCAGGCCTCTGGCTTCGAGCGTACGTGGCACCAACGCCAGCCTGGCCAAGGCATCGTCTTGCGTGCGCTCAGCCATTTCCCATAAGCCATCGTGACCTGAAAAATCACCATACTGAAAACCTAGGGTTTGTAAATGCTGATTGAGCAAGCCAAAGTGCTCGCACTCTTCTTGAGCGACCTGCAACCAGTCGTAATAAAACTTATCGGGCATGTTCGCAAAGCGCCAAATCACATCCAAGGCAAGATTGATGGCGTTGAACTCGATGTGGGCCAACGC
>CANKOW010000172.1 GCA_947484295.1 Alcaligenaceae bacterium
GTAAAAGGCCAGGCACACAAAAATCAACCGCAAGCCATCAATTTGGTGCAAGCAACCGATATGGGTGCGGTGTACTCGGTGGATGAGGTTAAGGCGCTTAGTAGGATCGCACACGCACACGAACTTGTCGTACACATGGACGGCGCCCGCTTTGCGAACGCTGTCGCAACACTAGGCTGCACCCCCGCCGAGCTTACGGTCACAGCGGGCGTTGATATTCTGTCGTTTGGCGTCACAAAAAATGGCGGTCTTTTAACCGACGTAATCGTGGTGTTCAACCCAGAGATCGCAAATAATATCGGCTTTCATTTGCGTCGCGCTGGCATGATCTGGTCAAAGATGCGCTTTGCGTCAGCGCAGGTGTTAGCTTATGTGCAAGATGATCTTTGGCTGCGCTTGGCTCGGCAATCTAACGGCGCTGCGCTTGCGATTGCCAAGGGTATTCAACACCTAGACAACGTCAAGCTGATCGCGCCCGTGCAGGCCAACGAACTGTTTGTTGAAATGAACCCTAAAGCCGTTGATCACCTCATCGCTCAGGGCGTTTTGTTTTATCGTCGGGCTCCAAATATGTTTCGTTTGGTGTGCCGCTGGGATACCACCGCAGAAGAAACGACTCGATTGATTACCCTAATTGAACAATCCCCAAGAGGATGAGCAAGATGAAAAAAAATAACTTGTCACGGTTTCTTGCGTCGTTTGCGTTGTTACTCTCTTTCGCCTCTCGTGCAGACGAATATCCGAGTGAACCTATCAAGATTGTGGTGCCCTACGCAACAGGTGGGATCGCAGATGTCTTAGCCCGACTAGTCGGTTCGCGACTAGAGGCGCTAGTCAAACAACCGGTCATTGTTGAAAATCGCTCGGGTGGCAATGGCACAATCGCCCTGCAATTTGTGGCGCAGGCCAAGCCCGATGGCTATACGTTGCTACTTGGCAATACTGCTACACAAGTGGTCAATCGGTTTCTATACTCAAACCTTAACTTTGATATTGTGCGCGGCTTTCAGCCCATTGGTAAGATCGCACAGACTCCGATGATGTTGGTGGTGTCTACCGCAAGCCCTGCAAATACCGTCGCCGATTTCGTAGCAATGAGCAAGGCCTCGCAAACACCGTTAAACATCGGCTCAAGCGGTAACGGCTCTGCGTCGCACTTAGGCTTGGTCATGCTCGCAAACATGGCAAAGATCGATTTGGCACACGTGCCCTATCGCGGCAGTTCGCAGATTGTTCCCGATTTAATCGGGGGTCGCCTCGCCGCTTACTTTGACACCCCACCCACTTCGCTGTCGCTGATTCGCGCCGGTAAGCTTAAGCCCCTTGGCGTCGGCAGCCGAGAGCGGCAACCGGCGTTACCTGATGTCCCCACCATCGCCGAAACCATTCCCGGTTTTGAATTGACAACTTGGCTTGGTTTGTTTGCGCCCTCCGGTCTGGCACCAGCGCGGCTTACAATATTAAATGGTGCACTGCGCAAGGTTCTTGAAGAGCCCGGCTTTCGTAAACAACTCGTCGATCAAGGCAATGAGGTGTTGCCCAACACCCCAGCAGAATTTAGCGCGTTTATTGAGCGAGAAGCTGTTCGGATTGGTGAGTTAGTTCGCTCGGCCGGAATACGCCTTGAATAGCGAGTTGCATCCAATCTATTTTTCACCACACCTCGAGTAGGAGTAGGCACATGTCTCAGTTACGTCATCTCGTTATTGCCACGCAAGACCCAGCAAAAGCCCTAGAGTTCTATACGAACGTGTTTGGCTTTAAAGAGCTCAAATACATGGACAATGAGCGCGCGAGCGGCTATTTTTTGACAGACGGCGTGCTCAATATCGCACTCTTAAAGTTTAAAACCGATCAACTTGGCAAAGGCATGGATTACGTCGGCCTGCATCATTTTGGCGTCTTCACAGACCAGGCAGACCATTGTGTCGATATGGTCGAAAAACTAGGCGGTGTCCCCTACATTGACGAAATGGATTTGGCCCCCCTCGCAGACCGTAAACGACCCGATAAATTTCGTGGCTTCGAGGGAATGGTTTTTGATATCTCAGAAGAACCTTGGCCAGGTAATGTTGATTACCAAAAGTAAATTGCTCAAGTGAAGCAAACCGGATCGGTTTCGACGCACTGCCTAAGCGGTTTTTTGTGCAGTAAGAGAAAGGGCTTCTATCGTTTGTTGGCGCATGATGTACTTCTGTATTTTTCCGGTGATCGTCATCGGAAACTCGTCTACAAAACGAATATAGCGAGGCACCTTGTAGTGGGCGATCTGTCCTTTACAAAAGGCGCGCACATCGTCTGCCGTGATGACCTGGCCCTCGCGTACTTTCACCCAGGCGCAGAGCTCTTCGCCATATTTTTTGTCAGGTACACCGATCACTTGTACGTCTTGAATGTGCGGATGGCTGTATAAAAACTCTTCAATTTCACGCGGGTAGATGTTCTCTCCACCGCGAATCACCATGTCCTTTAAGCGTCCGACGATCTTGACGTAACCTTGCTCGTCCATCACAGCCAAGTCGCCCGTGTGCATCCAGCCTGCAGCGTCAACGGCCTCACGGGTTTTTTCTTCGTCGCCCCAATAGCCCAACATCACCGAGTACCCACGCGTACAAAGCTCGCCCGTGATGCCGCGAGGCACCACGCGTCCAGCGGTATCGACAACCTTGATTTCGACGTGCGGCTGCACCCGACCGACCGTTGAGACTCGGCGCTCTAACGGATCGTCTATGGCGCTCTGCGTAGAGACTGGCGATGTTTCGGTCATGCCGTATGCAATGGTGACCTCTTTCATGTTCATTTCGGCTTGCACCCGTTTCATGACCTCAACTGGGCAAGGCGAGCCGGCCATGATGCCCGTACGCAAACTACGTAGGTCAAACTTGGCGAAGTCTGGGTGCTCTAGCTCAGCGATGAACATTGTGGGGACGCCGTAAAGAGCGGTGCACTGCTCGTCTTGCACTGCTTTCAGCACAGCCAGTGGATCAAAGGCCGCACTCGGGTACACCATGGTGGCCCCGTGTGTCAGACACCCCAGATTTCCCATTACCATCCCAAAGCAGTGATACAGCGGCACCGGAATACATAGCCGGTCTTTATCGGTCAGTTTGATTGCTTCAGCAACGAAATAGCCATTATTGAGAATGTTTTGGTGGGTGAGGCAGGCGCCTTTGGGCTGACCCGTCGTCCCAGAGGTGAACTGGATATTGATGACATCATCAAATTGCAGCTGCGCTCCCAAGGTCTTGACACGCTCGACATCGTCGGGCTGCGCCAGCGCACTGATATCATCAAAATTGAACATGCCCGGTGTTTGCGGTGAACCCAAGCGAATCACGTGTTTCAGCTCTGGCAATGCACGAGACTGCAACGTGCCAGGCTTGGCGCTCGAAAGCTCGGGCGCCAAGTCATTCAAGATCGCCAAGTAATCCGTGGATTTCAACGCGGGCGCCAAAACCAGTGCCTTGCAGCCGACTTTGTTTAATGCATATGCCAACTCAGCGCGACGGTAGGCCGGATTGATGTTAACCAGAATGAGTCCTACTTTAGCCGTTGCAAATTGCGTCAGCACCCACTCTGAACAGTTGGGTGCCCAAATGCCCACGCGATCGCCCGGCTCGAGTCCGAGCGCAAGAAAACCGGCGGCCAGGGCCTGCGCACGCGCACCTAGGTCTTGCCAAGTCCAACGAATACCCTGCTCGACCACCACCAGAGCATCTTGCGTCGCATACGTCGTGACCGTTTTATCAAAGGCTTGCCCAATGGTGTCACCAATCAATCGCGTGCTGCTGGCGCCATGGTCGTACGAAAGCTGCATTGTTTGATTTTTTATTTCGATCATGCTGCATCTCCATGTTTGTGACACTTTTCGATCATCACATTTTCTTTTGGATAAGTCTAGTACCGTTCTGCAAGGTGCAAACAAAAAGGGTTAGTGTTGTGAACACTAACCCTTTGATATAACTGGTCGGAACGGAAGGATTTGAACCTTCGACCCCTTGCACCCCATGCAAGTGCGCTACCAGGCTGCGCCACGCCCCGAAAGGGTGTAAGTATAGCAGAGCGACGACCTATCTGAGATCGAGCTGGCCTGGATGGGTTGCAGAGATACAGGCTTGATTGAGCAACTCTTGAATGCTGTGTAGTTCGGTACGCAAAGCAAGTAATTCAGCCGCGGTCAAACGCACTGCTGCATCGGGATCCTGAGGGATTTCACGCCCTTCACTTAAGCGATTGCGGGCCCCACTGATGGTGAAGCCTTGTTCGTATAACAGTTCACGAATCTTGCGAATCAACAAGACTTCATGGTGCTGATAATAGCGCCGGTTACCTCGACGTTTCACCGGCTTTAATTGGGTAAATTCTTGTTCCCAGTAGCGCAGAACGTGTGGCTTGACACCGCAGAGGTCGCTGACTTCACCGATCGTGAAATAGCGTTTTGCGGGTATCGGCGGCAAAACGATGGGCGTATCTGAAAGTATCATGCCTCGTTTTATACCTCAGATTGTGGTGCTTCGGAGTGCTCAACGGCACCTTTTAACTTTTGACTAGCATGAAACGTCACCACCCGACGCGCTGCGATCGGAATGGTCTCGCCCGTTTTAGGATTTCGCCCAGGACGCGGCGGCTTGTTGCGTACCTGAAAATTACCAAAGCCCGAGAGCTTAACGGGCTCGCCACGCGCCAACGCATCGCGAATTTCTTCGAAAAACGTATCGACAATATCCTTGGCTTCGCGCTTGTTCAAGCCTACGCGATCAAAGAGCATTTCGGCTAACTCAGCCTTGGTCAACGTGCGTGATTCTGCTAAAGAATGTTCATTTGTCATTTTTTAATTTCCGACATTCTGGTTTAACGTGAGCGCGCTTGGTGAGTGCTTTCGAGGGCGGCACGAATTTTAGTCATACACAGATCGACCTGCGCCTCATCCAACGTACTGTCAGTGTCTTGCAACGAGACTCTAAATGCAAGACTCTTTTCATTAGAATCCACTTTTGCTGGGTCGCGCCACACGTCAAACAAGCCAACATGCTGCACCACAGCAAGTGTTGTGTCTTCTGCAATCGTCTGATGAATGGTGTCAAGCAGCGCTTGCACCGACGTGTCAGAAGACACCCAGATCGCCAGATCGCGCTGCACCATTGGTTGACGCGACAGCTCTTGCAGACTGGGCATTTGCAGCACCGCTAGCGACTCAAGCGAAACCTCAAACAGCACCGGAGCCGTCGCAAGCTCTTGCTGTTGCACCCAACGGGGGTGTAACTCGCCTAACCAACCGACTTTAGCTTCGCCAAACTCGATCCGAGCACTGCGCCCCGGATGCAGCAAGGCATGCTGGGCTGGTACAAACCGTAGTTGATACGCCTGCGCGCTGAACAATACCTCGAGGTCACGCTTGACATCAAAAAAATCAACCGCGCGGCTTTTTTGCCCCCACTGATCTTCGGTTGCGGCGCCCCAGGCGGCCCCGGCCAAGGCCTGCGGCTGGTGCACCGAGGCAACTGTTAAAGGCCCATCAACTAACGCCGCATTGCGGTTAAAGACACGCCCAAGCTCAAACACACGCACGCGTGACTGCTTGCGGTTAGCGTTATAGCGAATGTTGGCCACGAGACCTGGCAATAGCGACGAACGCATGACCGCCAACTGACTCGCAATCGGATTCAACAAACGAATTGGATCCGCATGCCCAAGCATCTCGGTCTCCCATTCTTGTTCGACAAACGAGAAGTTAATCACTTCTTGGTAATCGAGAGCTGCAATCTCATGGCGCACGGTGTGTGCAGAACGCGTTGTCTCGGGCGAGGTGATCATGCGCGCCGCAGCAAGCGGGGGCACTGCCGGAATGCTTTCAAAGCCAATGATGCGGGCGACCTCTTCGATTAAGTCTTCTTCGATCTGGATATCAAACCGGTACGAAGGTGGCGTCACCACAAACGTGTCGCCCTCTACCGTAAACTCAAAACCTAAGCGCGCAAAGGTTTGAGATACCTCTTCTTTTTTAACTTGTACGCCCAACACGCGGTGACAGCGCGATAAGCGCATCGTCACCGGTTCGCGCGTGGGCAACTTGATATGCTGATCATCAATGGGGCCGGCCTGGCCGCCGCAGATATCTAAAATCAGTTGCGTAATCAAGTCAAGATGTTCGGGGATCTGTTCAAAATCGACCCCTCGCTCAAAACGATGACTTGCCTCTGAATTAAGTTTTAACTTGCGCGCCCTACCCGCAATGGCTTCAGGCCACCAGAAGGCCGCTTCAACATAAATGCAGGTGGTGTCGAGCGACACAGCCGTTGAAGCACCCCCCATGATCCCTGCCAAACTCTCTGGCACATCGGCACTGGTAATCACACCCATCGAAGGGTCGAGCGTGATTGTTTGATCGTTTAACAACGTTAAGGTTTCACCTGCACGTGCCCAGCGTACTTCGATTGCGGGCTTGGGCATGCACTCTAAATCAAACACGTGTGTTGGACGGCCCAGCAGTACCATGACGTAGTTAGATATATCAACCAAGGCAGTCACCGACCGCTGCCCTGCCCGCTTCAGACGCTCAACCATCCAGTCTGGCGTCTGCGCACGTGCATTGACTCCGCGCACCACGCGACCTGCGAAACGCCCACAAAGATCGGGCGCCAGCACAGTCACAGGAATGACCTCGGTGAGTGTTGGTTGAATCGCCGCAGTGTGCGGTGCCTTCAACGCAGTACCGGTTAAGGCAGCGACTTCACGCGCAACGCCCAATATAGATAAGCAATCCGCACGATTGGGTGTGAGCTTAAGCGTAAACAAGGTATCGTCAAGGTCTAAGGCCTCGCGCACATTCGCACCCACTTTAGCGCCAGAAGGCAACACTAACAAGCCCGCATGTTCTTGCGACAAACCCAGCTCTTTTGATGAGCACAGCATGCCAAACGACTCGACGCCGCGCATTTTGGCCACGCCAATTTTTAGGTCGCCAGGCAGTACTGCGCCCACCGTAGCTAACGGCACCTTTAAACCAGCGGCCGCATTCGGCGCACCACACACGATCTGCAGCGGCTCAGCAGCACCCACATCGACCATACACACGCGCAGCTTATCGGCGTTAGGATGTGGTTCGGCACTTTGAATCAAGGCCACGACAACGCCTGAAAAAGCGGGTGCGACCAACGACGTCTCTTCGACTTCTAAGCCCGCCATTGTTAGGCGATGCGATAACTCATCGGTCGTGATCGGCGGATTAACCAGGCTACGCAGCCAAGATTCTGAAAATTGCATAAGTAACCGTATCGGTCTAAAAAAAAATTAATCGTTGAACTGGCGTAAAAAGCGCAGGTCGCCTTCAAAGAATTGCCGTAAGTCATTCACACCGTAGCGCAACATCGTTAAGCGCTCAAGGCCAGAGCCA
>CANKOW010000173.1 GCA_947484295.1 Alcaligenaceae bacterium
CGACGTCTTTGTCGGGATTCTCAGACTCTAAAAAGAGCAGCTGCGCAACAATCACGTTGGCGGACTGGTCATTGACCGGCCCGACCAGAAAAATGACACGTTCTTTAAGCAATCTTGAGTAAATATCATAAGCGCGCTCGCCGCGCCCTGACTGCTCAATCACCATCGGGATGTAGCCAAGCGCAGTCGGCGTCACTGACTCGCCGCCGTGCATGGATGCATAAAAGTCGGTAAAACGTTGCATTTATTTGGTTTCCATGACTTGGTCAAAGGGAACTTGCTCGTCTTCAACTTGCGCTTTAGCTAAAGCGTGCTGAACCACGTTGTCCTCGAGCACGATGCCTTCGACTTCTGAGCGACGTGCGCGATCTGACAGATAATAGCTGACAACTTCAGCGGGCTTTTCGTAGCTTGACGCAAATTCTTCGATTCGAGCACGAACCTGCTCGGGCTTAGCCTGAAGCTGCTCTGCCTGCACGAGCTCTGACACCAGTAAGCCGAGCTTGACGCGACGCTCGGCCTCGGTGGCAAACGCATCAGCCGGAATCGGCATTTTGTCTGCATTGGGCACGCCGCGCTGGGTAAGCTCGGCACGGGCAGCAGCCACACGGGCTTCGCACTCGCTGTCGATCAGGGCTTTAGGCACATCAAAACTGACCACAGCTACTAAAGCATCCATAACGCTATTTTTTGTGCGTGCCATCGTGCGTGCTTTGACTTCGCGCTCGATGTTGGCACGAATGTCAGCCAGCAGTTTCTCAACGTCGCCTTCGGTTTGACCCAAGGCTTTAGCAAATTCGGCATCGACTTCAGGCAAAATTGGCTCTGCGACTTCTTTAACCGTGATGGTGAATTCGGCGGTTTTACCTGCCACATCTTTACCACCGTAGTCGGCTGGGAAAGGCAGTGGAAACACCTTAACTTCACCTGCTTTCATGCCACGCACGGCGACTTCGAACTCGGGCAACATACGGCCTTGGCCCAAAACAAACGGGAAATCGTCTGCCTTGCCACCATCAAACGGCACGCCGTCGATGGTGCCGGCAAAATCAAGTTTGACCTGGTCGTCGTCTTGGGCAGCGCGCCCTTCAGCGGCTTTGTGCTGAGCGCGTTGTTTGCGCAAGACATCAACCGTGCGCTGCACCTCGGCTTCGCCGACGGTTGTGACCGCACGCTTGATTTTTAATGTAGTCAGGTCAGGCAAGGTAATGGTTGGATAGACCTCGAAGGTTGCCACAAACGACAAGTCGTCTTCAGCCTGCCCTTCAGCTTTTGGTGCTAATTTTGGGGCGCCTGCTACACGCAAACCTGAGGTGATGATGGCTTGCTCAAAGGCTTGTCCGACCATCGAATTAATCGAGTCGTAGCGAATACCAGCGCCATGTGTACGCTCAAGCATGGCCATTGGCACTTTGCCAGGTCGAAAACCAGCCACTTTCGCTGTGCGCGATACGCGTTTGAGTTCGGTCTGAACAGCTTTTTCGACGTCGGCCATTGAGACCGAGATTTCAACGCGGCGCTCGAGGCCGGCGAGGGTTTCAACCACAGGTTGCATGAAGATCTACCAAACAGAGAGAACGGAGAGCGCAGCGAACAGCCCACGCCAACTAGGTAAAAAAAATGGTGCGAAGGGCGGGACTCGAACCCGCACACCTGTTACGGCGTCAGGACCTAAACCTGGTGCGTCTACCAATTTCGCCACCTTCGCAGTAGCCGATCATTGTAGCGCACCCTGTTGGGGTTTTCCGCCCCCGACCTGCCGCCAACTGGTTAAAATACTCAAATGAACCCACGCCTCGACACCTTACAGCCCTATCCTTTCGAAAAACTCCGCCTTTTATTGGCTCAGGCGGGTACTCCGCCTGTTAGCCTGAGGGCGATCAACCTTTCGATTGGTGAACCCAAACACGCAGCTCCGCCATGTGTTAGAGACGCTATAGTGGGCGCGCTTGATGGCTTGTCCAGCTATCCGCCTACCAAGGGCGACCCCAAGTTGCGCCAGGCAATTAGCCAATGGCTTGGCAAACGCTACGGTATCCCCTGTCCAGATCCCGAAACGCAGGTATTACCTGCACTAGGGTCGCGTGAGGCCTTGTTTGCTTTTGCCCAAGTCGTGCTCGACTCGACTAAAAACGGCATCGTGGTGTGCCCCAATCCGTTTTATCAGGTTTACGAAGGTGCGGCGCTTTTAGGCGGCGCGACCCCGTATTACGTCAACTCAGACCCAACACTGAACTTTGGCTGCGACTGGTCAACCGTCCCAACTGACATCTGGGCGCGTACCCAGCTTTTATTCGTTTGCTCGCCAGGCAACCCGGCTGGCAACGTCATGACGCTTGCCGAATGGCAAACGCTGTTTGATTTATCAGACCGCTATGGCTTTGTGATCGCCTCTGACGAATGCTATTCAGAGATCTATCTTGACGAAGCCAACCCACCCTTAGGCGGCATGCAGGCTGCCGTTCAACTTGGGCGCACTGATTTTCGTAACTTAGTCAGTTTCTCGAGCTTGTCCAAGCGCTCAAACGTGCCGGGTATGCGTTCGGGGTTTGTAGCGGGTGACGCCAAGCTGATGGCCAAGTTTTTGCTATACCGCACCTATCACGGCAGCGCCTTGTCGCCAGTTGTATCGGCCGCCAGCATTGCGGCTTGGCAAGATGAGGCCCACGTCATCGACAACCGCCAACAGTACCGCGCAAAATTCGATGCAGTACTGCCAATTCTTCAACCTGTACTAGATGTCACGCGCCCCGATGCGTCGTTTTACCTGTGGGCAGGCACCAATGGCCCAGATGCGGATGTTGTGCGCGACTTACTGACCCACACCAACGTGACAACCTTGCCGGGCAGCTATGTTGGCCGCACCGTCAACGGGGTGAACCCTGGACAAAACCGTATTCGGATCGCACTAGTCGCCCCACTTGCCGATTGCGTCGAAGCGGCGCAGCGCATCGCAGACTTTGTGCGCAAAGGATAGAACGTCATTTGTAACCGTTTAACCTAATGCATCAACCCGAAGCTCAACCGATTTGCACCACTGAGTCCCCTCAGGCTTCACACAAGTTTTCTGTTTCTTGTTTCATCCATCATTCATTCTATATTTATAAAGGCCTGTCATGACCTTAGATTTGCAAAATGCCATTGAAAGCGGTTGGGAAGATCGTACCAACCTGTCACCCACCGCCGCCAGCGCAAGCGTGCGTGAGGCCGTCGCCCACACGCTCGACGCCCTCGATACCGGCAGCCTGCGCGTTGCTGAAAAAATCAACGGCAGTTGGGTGGTGCACCAATGGATTAAAAAAGCCGTCTTACTGTCGTTTCGCTTGAACGATAACGGCGTGATGGGTCAGGCCCCAATGCAGTTTTACGATAAAGTGCCACTCAAATTTGCTGAGTTCAACCAAGCTGATTTTCAAGCTGCCGGCTATCGCGTGGTGCCACCTGCAGTGGCCCGCCGTGGCTGCTTTATCGGCCGCAACGTCGTGTTGATGCCTTCTTACGTCAACATCGGCGCGTACGTCGATGAAAACACCATGGTCGATACTTGGGCCACTGTGGGCTCTTGCGCGCAGATCGGTAAAAACGTGCACCTATCGGGCGGTGTGGGGATCGGTGGCGTACTCGAGCCTCTGCAAGCCAACCCAACCATCATCGAAGATAACTGCTTTATTGGCGCGCGCTCTGAGGTCGTCGAAGGCGTCATCGTCGAAGAAAACAGCGTTCTAGCCATGGGTGTATTTTTATCGCAAAGTACCCGCATCTATGATCGCGAAACCAAAGAGATCCATTACGGTCGTGTACCGTCAGGCTCAGTCGTGGTGCCTGGTTCGTTGCCCTCGGCCGATGGCACGCATAGTTTGAACTGCGCAATCATCGTCAAGCGGGTCGATGCGCAAACGCGCGCCAAAACGAGTATCAACGATTTGCTACGAGCCTAAGGCAGGCATGGATGACTCACGCGACGCCCTGCGAACCGTACGCGACTTAATTCGCTACGGCGTCTCGCGTTTTAATCATGCCAAGCTGTCGTTTGGCCATGGCTCAGACAACGCTTGGGATGAGGCGGTGTACCTAGTGCTGAGCGCCTTGCATCTGCCGCCCGATCAACTTGAGCCTTTCATGGATGCGCGCGTGTTGCCCGAAGAGCGGCAAAAAGCCCTGCAGCACATTGATGCGCGTTGTGAGCAGCGTGTACCAGCGCCCTACCTGACCCACGAAGCCTGGCTGCAAGGCTATGCGTTTTATGTCGATGAACGGGTGATCGTGCCGCGATCACCGATTGCCGAACTTCTCATGGCGCAACTCAGTCCGTGGATTTTGGATCCGTACGAGGTCACGAGCGTCTTAGATCTTTGCACAGGGTCGGGGTGCTTAGCGATTATTGCGGCACATCAGTTTCCTGAGGCGTTTGTTGACGCTACCGACCTCTCGGCGCAAGCCCTTGAAGTCGCCACCCTCAACGTCACAGAACACAGCCTGACTGACCGACTGACCCTACACCACGGCAGCCTGTTTGATCCCTTACCCGTATCGGCTCGTTACGATCTGATTATTTGTAATCCACCGTACGTCAACAGCCAATCCATGCTGAGGCTACCACCCGAGTATCAGCACGAGCCTTCACTAGCTCTAGCCGGTGGTGATGACGGCATGGATGTGGTGCGCACCATTCTCGAGCAAGCGCCCGCTCATTTAAACGACCAAGGTATTCTTGTGCTTGAAATTGGCCACGAACGCGCGCATTTTGAAGCCGCTTTTCCTGAACTTGAGCCCGTATGGCTCGATACTGCGCAAGCCTCAGACCAGATCCTACTCCTGACACGCGAGCAATTTTCGTCGTGATTCGTGCAACTGGCTTGACCGTTCGACGCGGCGCAAAAGTACTGGTAGATCAAACCGATTTTGTTGTTCACCCAGGCGAGCGTGTTGGCTTTGTCGGTAAAAACGGGGCCGGTAAATCGACCTTGTTTGCCTTGATTCAACACGAAATCGATGCCGATGCGGGTCGGCTTGATTTTCCGACAGGCTGGCGTATTGCTAGCGTCAGGCAAGAAATCGCTGACAGCGCTGACGTCGCGCGCGAGTTCGTGATTGATGGCGATACGCACCTGCGCCAACTACAGGCCCAACGCGCACTGATCGACGACACGGTGCACACAAGCGACGACCATGCCCAAGAACAAGGCTCTCGTATTGCAGAGCTTGAAGCCGAACTGATCGAGGCCGATGCCTGGACAGCGGTTTCGCGTGCCGAACAATTACTGGCTGGCTTAGGCTTTACGCCTGAGCAATGGTTAGAGCCTGTTGATAGCTTTTCGGGCGGCTGGCGCATGCGCTTGGCGTTGGCACGCGCCTTGATGGCTCCCTCTGAGTTATTGCTGCTTGACGAACCCACCAACCATCTCGACCTTGACGCAATGCTTTGGCTTGAAAAATGGCTGGCGGCCTACCAGGGCACCGTGTTGTTGATCTCGCACGACACTGAGTTTTTGGATGCCGTTGCGCAAACAATTTTGCACTTTGATCAGGGCAAACTAGTCCGCTACAAAGGCGGCTATGAAGATTTTGTGACGCAACGTGCTGAGCGCCTCAGGCAGACCAAAATGGCGTTTGATAAACAAACGCGCGAGTCAGCCCGACTGCAAGGGTTTATTGATCGCTTTAAGGCTAAAGCCTCAAAAGCCAAGCAAGCGCAAAGCCGCGTAAAAGCCTTGGCACGTATGGATCTCATGGCACCAATTCGCGCCGAATCGGGTATCGAGATTCGCATCCCTACGCCTAAAAGTATGCCCGACCCGTTGTTGGTGCTTGATGATATGCATGCCGGCTACACCACCGATAGCGGCAAACAAGTTGCCATCTTGCGCAAGGTTAAACTGATGGTGCGCGGCGGCGATCGCATCGGTATTTTGGGCGTCAACGGAGCAGGTAAAAGTACGCTAGTCAAAACACTGGCCGGCGAACTTGAGGTGCAAGGCGGTACGCGCTTAGCCTCGCGTGGGCTTGAAGTCGGCTATTTTGCGCAGCACCAACTTGATATGCTGGATTTAGCTAGCAGCCCGTTGCAACACCTGATGCGCGTTGCGCCCGGCACACGCGAACAAGAACTACGCAATTATCTAGGCGGCTTTGGCTTCGGTGGCGATCGCGTCACCGATACCGTCGAGCCCATGTCAGGTGGCGAAAAAGCACGCCTGGCCCTGTCATTGATTGTGTGGCAAAAGCCAAACCTGCTTTTACTCGATGAGCCAAGCAACCACTTAGATGTTGAAACCCGCGAGGCCTTAACCACGGCTCTAGCCGAGTTTGGTGGCAGCATGCTCTTGGTGTCGCACGACAGGCATTTGTTACGCACCACCGTCGATAGCTTTTGGATTGTGGCCGATGGCGGCGTACAAGAATTTGATGGCGACCTTGAAGACTATCGCGACTGGTTATCACAGCATCAAGCCCGTGCACGCAAGCAAGAGGCTGCCGCGCGCACTGCAGGTCGCGCTGCAAACAAGATGTCGGCGGCTGAACAAGCGGCATTAGCTGCACAGGCAGCGGCGCAAGCCGCAGCCGACGAAGCAAAAAAAGCCGCGCCTTCAGCACAAGAGCGTAAGCTCAACAAGCGCGAAAATGCCGAGCAACGACAGCAGACTGCGCAACTGCGCAAACCGCTCGAACAACAGATCAACAAACTTGAAAAAGAACTTGAGCAAGTGCAGACAAAACTCAAAGTCTTAGATACCTTAATCGCAGATTCAGAGTTGTATAGTGAGGCCCGTAAAGACGAGTGTGTGCGCGTGCTCGCCGAGCACGGCGAGTTGACCAAGCGCGCAGCTAACCTTGAAAGCGCTTGGCTTGAACTACAAACGCAACTCGAGGCCTTTGCTTAGCGCATTTAAAAAAGTGGTAAAAATGCAGGAAACTAGCTTAAACAACGCAGCCTTGGCGATGTTGTCCCCCTGACAAGATTGACCAAGGCACGTGCCTCAGAAAGCAGAGCAATTGATGTTAAACATACTCGGTCCAATAATCGCAACAGCGATATTTAGATTTTTCGCCTTCTTGCCTCTGCCTGTCCTGCAAATCCTAGGCTGGGGTGTGGGTTGGTTAGTGTGGCTGTTGCCAAGCCGTTACAAACGGCGTTCAGCTGAAAACTTAGCAATCGCACTGCCCGAGGCCTCAACGAAAGTATTACGCGGATCGCTCATTAGCGCTGGGCAAGTATTCGTAGAAATGCCTTATTGGCATATGCGTCGGGATGAGGCTAAATTAGCTAAACATGTGCAATGCGATGGCTGGGATGAGTTTCAAGCCGCGCTTGCGCGAGGCAAGGGCCTGATTCTGC
>CANKOW010000174.1 GCA_947484295.1 Alcaligenaceae bacterium
GCGACATAGCCCCACAAAATTCGCCCAATCACGCCCCCTGCTTGCGCAACCGTCAGCGCAACGCCAGCCGCCACAAGTGACCAGCCAAGATCCTCAAATAAAAACGTCACGAGGTACGCCATCAAAGACATCTGACAAACCGCAAACAAGAACGAAGTCAGTGAAAGCGCACGCAGGCCTGGGTGTTCAAAAATCAAACGCAAGGGCTGCACAACGCTTGCAGCCAACGATGGTTGAACGGTCGGGTCGCGATCATCATCCAGCCCAGCACGCAGTGGCTGAACGGCCCAGGCACACAGCAAACAGGCAGCACCCGACGACACAAATGCCAATTGCCAGCCGATTGCAATATCAAGAGACGGCACAAGGGCGCCTGCGATCATGCCTCCGAGCGGCACACCCGTCTGCTTCACTGAAAACACAAACGACAATTTTTCGGGTGGGGTGGTTTTGATTAACAGGTGCGAACTGGCAGGAGTAATCGGTCCGTAGCCAGCACCAATAAACAGGGCGCCAATCGCGATAGCAAACGGATGCGGGATCGCACACAAAAACAAACCGATCGCAGCCGAAAGCAGCCCGGCTTGACTCAAACGGATCGCGCCCCAGCGCTTGACTGCCGCGCCCCCTAGCAAGGTGGCCACCATCGCCGCAAAATATACGAGCGCCACGTAAGCGCCCAAGTAATTTGTCGATAGTCCGACTGCTTTAGAGACCTCGGGCGCTACGACCGGCAGATTCAACAAGGCCATCGCGACAAGCGATTGAACGGTTAAGGTTGCAACGAGTACAACCCAAGGTCTGGCAGGGGTCACGATGAGGGTGCTGCGGTTATGTCGCCTGCGGCGGTTTATTTGATTTACAGCGCACCGTAAGAGTGGAGCCCTGACAAGAACATATTAACCCCCAAAAAGGCGAAGCCTGTCACCAGCAAGCCGACTAACGCCCAATAGGCCGCCATGGTGCCTCGCAAGCCCTTCATCAAGCGTAGATGCAGCCAGGCGGCGTAATTCAGCCACACAATGAGCGCCCAGGTTTCTTTGGGATCCCATTGCCAATAGGCGCCCCAGGCATCTGCCGCCCACAAGGCCCCCAAAATAGTCGCAACTGTAAAAAAAGCAAAGCCAATGGCAATGGCGCGATACATGATGTCATCGAGCACCTCAAACGAGGGCAGGCGCTCACCAATCGGTTTTCGAAACAACAAAATCGTACCGACAATCAAGGCGCCGATTCCCAAGTACAGCATCCAGGTCGTTGACACTTGTTGGCTGCCAAAAATCATCGGCTCGCCGGCCAGCAGCACACCCAACGCAAACAGCGGAGCGAGTTTCAGCCACGACTTCGTTTGGCTGTGTTGTTTGACCAAGTAAGCAAACGCCACCATCGCGGCAATCGAAAAAGTGCCATAGCCAATAAAGTTGGCCGGCACGTGAATTTTCATCCACCAGCTTTTGAGTGCCGGCACCAAGGGCTGAATTTGCGCGGCGTCACGCGTAAATGAGTACCACAGCAAAAATACCACTGCCGAGGTAATCACCAGCAAAACAAAGCCGCCTAGCGCGCGGGTGGCGTAGCGACGTTCGTAGTACAAATAAAACAACGCGGTGACCAAGGCAAATAAAACAAATACTTCGTAAAGATTGCTCACGGGGATATGGCCAATATCGGGTCCAAGCAAATGACTCTCGCGCCAGCGCACCAACATGCCTGTTGTGCCTGCAAATACAGCCGCCCACGTCAGTGCTGTCCCGAGCCAAGCCGATGTCGGGCTCACAAAGCCTAACCAATAACAGGCGGTCGCCAATACGAATAAGGCACACATCCATAAGATTGCGGACTGAGACGAAAACAAATACTTTAAAAAGAAGGTCTGCTCGGCGCGTTCAATATCGCCTTGATACAGCCAGATTGCAAAGCCAGTGGCGAATGCCGTGGTGAGTATCAAGGTGCGTAAGGGGCGCCACAGCCAACCCAGCCAGGCAAAGGCCGGCACGGCACACACCAAGATGGTTTGCTCGTAGTAATCCATTGAGTTGCTAAAAGTTTTAAGCGCATAGCCGGCGCTAACTGCCAAGAGCAGAAAAAATAAAATGTCAGTCCAGTTCGGCCGACCACGCTGCTCGCGCGCATCGCCTGACTCAGAAAGATCATCCCAGTCGTTTCTTGACGCAGCGATTGAATTCGTCATGACAAAGTTCTCGATGAGTTTAAAAAAATACCAACTTCGGCGAAACTTACTCTAAAGACCGCTAAAACTAGCGTGGCCAGACCCTAGTTCGGGTAGCTCGCTTTCATTAACTTGGCTGAGCTTGTTCAACGCAGCCTTGAGCCGATCAAACTTCGTTTAGCGCAATCGAGTCAACCCCAGCGCATCTTGCTTAAGTGAGTCTGCCCAACTTAACGGACTTGACTGAGCTTGTTCAGTGCAGCCTTGAACCGATCAAACTCCCTATTGAAATCGAGTGTACGCTTTTGTGATGTCATCGCGGCTAATACACGGGTGCCGCTTGACTGTTCTGCCGGGCGCAACCATACCCAGATCCGGCGATCACGTACGTAGAACATTGTAAAAACACCTAACACTAACAACAAACACCCGAGATAAACAATGAATTTTCCTGGGGTACGACTCACTTGAAAAACACTCGCCTGCACATGGTTAAAGGATTTTAGGGTCAACATTAACGGGGCTGGGTACAGGGTCAAATCCGATAGCGCCGCCACCGCTAATCTGGACCAGTTGGCATCTAGTTCTAATTGCTGCATTGAGGTACCTAACGCTAAATGGCCCGCCCGTTCGCGCACGAGGCCTCTTAATTCATGAATGGCTGACCCGAGCAAACGGATGACGATATCGGCGGCACGCTGCTGCTCGGCAGGCGGCACATTGGTCTCAAGAAAACGAGAAATCGCTTGCAAGCCACCTTCGGCAAAGGTTTCGAGCGCGCGTTGCGCTGAGGTCTGCAAGGCCTGTTGATCGGTGGCGCTACCCTGATAGGCTCGGGCAAAGCGCCGCACCGCCTCGGCGCGATCGGCAGGGCTGGCCAGCGCTGCCCGCACGCGCATGAACTCACCTGCCGTATCGTAGTCATCAACCGGCATGCGTAAGTACTTAAAGCCGGGGCGGCCCGGCTCTTGAACGCCGGCTAACAATACGCGTGAGCCGTCAAGCTCGGCTGGCAGCATGTATTGGTGAAACGTCATGGCCTGGCCGCTTGTGTCGATCAAGCGATATTCAACGCTGGGGCCAATGTTGCGCAGGTTTTTATTTTTCTTGCCCGCGGCGCTGCCGGTGACTGAGGCGACGTGTTCGCCAAACTCTTTAGGCGTCGACGGTTCACCCGCGCTCAGGTCTTCGACATTGATCGTGCGCAGCTTGGTGATTTCGGCTTTAAGTGTTTGGCCTGAACCACCCAACGCGATGTCGCTCGTTTGTCCCACCAGGGCTTTTAAATCGAAGGTGTCTGTGCCGGTGCCAGAGAGGGGGTAGCCGATTAGCTCAACCTCGCTGCCACCATCATCAAAGCTTGATTGATAGACTGTGACGCCTTTGAAATGCAAAGGCTCGTTGACTTCGATATCGGCTTCGAACGTTTTACCAGTATCGGGATCAGTGACTTCAACCTGACTCATAAAACGACTTGGCATGCCCGTCGAGTAATAATCCACAACAAACTTCTTTAAAGTAAGCGTAAAAGGTAAGGGCTGCACCAAAGCGCCATCATCTACCGTAATAATCGCCGAGCTTCGCTTGCTGCCTTCTGGGATCAGCACGTTGGCACGAAAGCTTGGGTTGTCGACGGATAAGCGACCACGCGCGGGTACATCTACGATCATCATGTTTTCGACGATGGGCGTTTTACCAAACAGCCAAACTTGCAGGCGGATGGGCAATTCGCTATCCAGCAAACCGCCCACGCAGATAATCACGATCGCAGCGTGCGCAAAGATATAGCCCAGACGATTGCCACTGCCGCGCTTAGCCGCTAATAACAGCGAGTCACCATCCATGCGCTGACGCACCGCGTAGCCCTGCTGCTGTAGCCACGCCTGAACCGAGGCACCCGCCTGCGCGGGTTGCCGGGTGGTATCGACTTCAATTTTGTGATGAAACGACCGCAGGCTTGAGGCTCGTATGTGCTCGCGAAAGGATCGCGCGTCTTTGAGCATTTTTGGTGCGTTACGGATCAGGCATAGGCTCGTCGACAACACCAAGAACGCCATCGTGACCAAAAACCACCAGCTGTTATAGATATGCCAGATCGAAAACTTATCGAGCACGTCAAACCAAAAGGGGCCAAATTGATCGATATAGGCGTTCGCTGACCGCCCTTGTGCGACGACGGTACCAATCAGGCTGGCCAAACAAATGAATACGAGCAAGCTAATCGAAAAACGCATCGAACTTAATAGTTCGAGCGTATTTGCCACGGCAGACGCCGAACGTGGCCCGCCCGACCCCGCACTCGGCGTGGCATCGTTTGCGATGGGGTGAGTCGATGTACTAGATGTGATCACGATGGTTTTATCTAAAAAAAAGAGGGCGTCTTTCGCCCCCCCTAGCTTGCGTAGTGTTGACGCAGGTGCCTAACGCAGACCTGCTGCGTAGTCAGAGACGGCCTTAATGTCTGACTCAGACATGCGATCGGCAATTTGGTTCATCATCGGATTATTTGCACGGTGTCCGGCACGAAACAACTTGAGCTGCTCTTCGATGTAACTAGGATATTGGCCGCTCAGGCGCGGATATTGACCAGGAATACCAGCCCCGTTCGGTGAGTGGCAGCCTGCGCAAGCTGGCACATTACGATCGGGAATCCCACCGCGCCAGATTTGCTGGCCACGTTCGAGCAACTTTGGATTGGTTGCCGTAGCGGGTTCAGTCAACTTTTGCTGAGTAAGATACACCGCAAGGTTATGCATGTCGGCGTCGGTCAACGGCGCAGCCATCGCGCTCATTACCGAAGGGGCGCCATCGACGCCTTTACGCAATGCTTCAGTTGCGCCTGCTTTAGGGCGAAACTCGACGAGTTGCTTATAGATATATTCGTGCGACTGGGCAGCTATATTGGGGTTGACGGGGACGGTGCTATTACCCGCGGCACCATGACACGACACGCAAGCCACGACGCCTCGCGCAGCATCGCCTTGTTCATAAAGCGTGGCGCCCTTTGCGGTATCCGGCTTGGCTGGACCTGCGGCAGGACCCGCCGCAATACTTGGGGACATGGCAGACACGCCGAGCAACAAACAGCTCGCTAGCGCTACCTTTGACAACAAATACTTCATTGAAGACCTCGACGCCGAGTGGGGCACAAAAACACCTAATCCACAAAAAACCACTGTTTTAGAGTCTCGATTATACAATAGCGTCTGAACTGATTTTCTTAGGCCCTATAGTGTCCCTATTGCAACACGCTTTGTTTTTCACCTCTGCGGCCCGACTCGACCAGTTGCCCGAGCCCGGCGCCCCTGAAGTTTGTTTTGTAGGGCGCTCAAACTCTGGCAAATCTACTGCCATCAACGTCTTGACCAATCAAAAGCGGCTGGCGTTTTCAAGCAAAACACCCGGCCGCACGCGCCTGATTAATATGTTTGGTCTGCCTGATCCGCTCGACCCCGACGAGCGTCTGGGCTATTTGGTTGACCTACCCGGCTATGGCTATGCAGCGGTTGCCCACCGGGCCCGCGAAGAATGGGCCGATATTTTGGGCGGCTACTTGCAAAGCCGCGAATCTTTGGCGGGCATCGTTTTGCTGATTGATATCCGTCGCGGTGTCACTGAGCTAGATAGGCGCCTGGCAAATTGGATCGCCCCAACTAGGCGCCCAGTTTTAGCGCTGCTGACAAAGGCCGACAAATTTCCTTATGGGCAACGTATTAAAGCTGTCTTTGCAGTAAAAAAAGAACTAGAGGATATCGGGGCGTTAAATGCCGTCCCGTTCTCTGCCACGGCACGGATCGGTCTCGAAGAGGCCACCCTGCAAATTGAAAACTGGATCTCTCCACAGGTCGTACCATGACAACGCCTCACCTCATTCTTGCCGACTATCCGGCCAATCGTCCTCGTCGCTTACGTCATGATGAGTTCTCTCGCCGTCTAGTTCGCGAGCACTCACTGTCAGTAGATGACCTGATTTATCCGGTCTTTGTAACTGAAGGTAAAAAAGTTAAGCAGGCGATTGCCTCGATGCCAGGGGTGGTGCGCTATTCGCTCGACACGTTATTGCCGGTCGCCGAAGAGTGCGTCAAGCTTGGCATACCGATCATGGCGTTGTTTCCGGTGATTGATCCCGCACTTAAAACACCACAGGGCGGCGAGGCCATCAACATCGACGGTTTAATCCCCCGCGTTGTGATCGCCCTAAAAAAACGCTTTCCTGAGTTAGGTATTTTGACTGATGTCGCACTTGACCCCTACACCAGCCACGGGCAAGACGGTGTGATCGATGCAGACGGCTATGTCATGAATGACATCACCGTACAAATCCTGACACAGCAGGCCTTAGTTCAAGCGCAATCTGGGGTGGATATCGTTGCCCCGAGCGACATGATGGATGGTCGCATCGCTTCAATCCGCGAAGCGCTTGAGGACAATGGCTATATTCACACTCGTATCATGGCGTATTCGGCCAAGTTCGCAAGCGCGTTTTACGGCCCCTTCAGAGACGCGGTCGGTTCGGCAAATAATTTGGGCAAGTCTAACAAGCTAGCGTATCAGATGGATCCAGGCAACATTGACGAAGCGCTGCGCGAAGTTGCCGCCGATTTGCGCGAGGGCGCCGATATGGTCATGGTTAAACCTGGGATGCCTTACCTAGATGTTTTACGACGGGTGAAAGATGCATTTCATGTGCCGACTTTTGCGTATCAGGTGAGCGGCGAGTACGCCATGCTTAAGGCGGCGGCAGCAAATGGTTGGCTTGACCACGACAAGGTCATGATGGAAACCCTTTTAGGCTTTAAGCGAGCCGGTGCCGACGGGATTTTGACCTATTTTGCAGTGGCGGCAGCAAAGCTTCTGAATCAAAAGTAAAGCGCTCAGGCGCTTGCTTTTGCGGCCTGGCGTTTTTGTAAACGCCAGGCAAACACGATCGCTAAGATCGGCAAGCCAAAAATGCCGATCGGAAACACGGCCGCCAAATCTAAATGGTCAACCGCGACAGACGCGAGGATCACACCAACCGATTGGCCAAAAAATAAAAAAGACGCAAACAAGGCCACAGCAGTGCCGCGGATTGCCGGAGCCATTTGGGTGGCATGCGTTTGTAATACTGCGTGCAACAGGTAGTA
>CANKOW010000175.1 GCA_947484295.1 Alcaligenaceae bacterium
GGAAAGTAACCGCCCTTGACGCGCGGACGATGGGCCATGTTGCCGCCTTCAGAGTCGATGCTGCTCGACCAGTGGGCTTCGTCTGACTTGATCTTGACGTGGCAGCCTGACATATCGTCGCCCCAGGTCACGCCGTCGAACACAAAAAACTCTGGCTCAGGGCCAAAGAAGGCGGTGTCGCCTAAACCACTGGCCTTGAGATAGGCTTCTGCGCGCTTGGCCAACGAACGTGGATCGCGATCGTAGCCCTTCATGTCTGAAGGCTCGACCACGTCGCAGGTCAGAATCATGGTTGACTCTTCACGGAACGGATCCATGTGAGCGGTATTTGGATCGGGAATCAGGAGCATGTCCGAGGCTTCGATGCCTTTCCAGCCAGCAATTGACGAACCGTCAAACGCATGACCTTCGGTAAACTTTTCGGTATTCATCTGACTGACAGGAACCGAAACGTGTTGCTCTTTGCCCATGGTGTCCGTAAAACGAAAGTCGACAAACTTGACTTCGTCTTCGGCAATCTTCTTTAGAACATCTTGAGAGGTGCTCATACTGACTCCGGAAAAGTGAAAATGATGACTATTAAAATTTTCTGCGAGATCATCTTACTAGATGTCTAGCAACATTCATGCCAGACATTTTGAACTGAAAATGCCCAAAAAAGTGCAGATAAAGCACCGTTTAAGTGCATTTTACAAAAAACAATGCACTAAAATGGTGATTTACAAAAAAATCGCTTGCAATTCATTCAGAAACCGCCAGCCTAGCCCGGTTGCCTGCAGACGCAACGGATCGTCGACCAACAAACCTTTTTGCGTGGCTAACAGCAAAGCTTCGTTCATTGAGGCGATCGGTAACCCACAGCGCTCAGTGTACAGCGTGGAGGCCACGCCTTTTTCAAGCCTTAAGGCATTCAGCATGAACTCAAACGGTAATTCAGCAGTTTTTAACCGCCGCGTCTGAGCGATATGGCTGGCGTCGCGTGCCAGCGCTGCGCGCATCCAGTTTTCGGGATTGCGCTGTCGGGTCTGGCGTTCAATCCGATCGTGAAACGAGAGCTTGCCGTGCGCGCCCGGGCCGAGCCCTAAATAATCGCCAAACTCCCAGTAGTTCATGTTGTGACGCGCACGCGCACCCGGCTTGGCAAACGCCGAGACCTCGTAGCGTTCAAAACCACCCCCCTGCGCCAAGGACACGATGATCTCTTGCATGTCACAGGCAAGCTCATCATCAGGCACGGCAGGTGGATACTTGGCAAAGACGGTGTTGGGCTCGAAGGTCAGGTGATACATCGACAAATGTTCGGTACCAAAACTGAGTGCCTCGCGCGCATCTTGCTCACATTGCGCAAGCGTTTGCCCTGGCAAGGCAAACATGAGATCCAAATTGACCCGGCTCACCGCGCGTTGCGCCATCTCAATAGCGGCGCGCGCCTGCGCAGCGTTATGCACCCGGCCCAGCGCCAGTAATTTGGCATCATCAAACGACTGGACTCCTAGCGAAATTCGGTTCACCCCACTCGCCGCAAAAGACATAAACCGTTCAGCTTCAGCAGTGCCTGGGTTCGCCTCGAGCGTAATCTCAGCATCGGGCCACAGATTTAAATGCGAGCGCAACATCGTCAATAAGCGTTCGATACCCGCGGCACTGAGCAAACTCGGTGTGCCACCACCAATAAAAACGGTATGCACCTGCCGGCCCCAAATGTCGGGTAACGCTTGTTCAAGATCGGCCTGCAGCGCATCAAGGTAGCGTTCCTCGGGAAGTATTGCCGGTTGCTCATGCGAATTGAAATCACAGTACGGACATTTGCGCACGCACCACGGCACATGCACATACACAGACAAAGGCGGCAAGGACGTCAAGCGTGGGCGATCGGCGATATCGGCGACCACGCCCCCCTTTGGCTGCTGCGCGCTCGTGATCGGAATGACGCGGCTCATCGTGATGGCGCCGTCACGAGCTGACGCGCCGCCATTTGCTTGAGCAATTGTTGTAACGCTTGCCCGCGGTGGCTGATTTTATTTTTAAGCGCGGGGTCGAGCTCTGCGGCCGTGCAGCCTTGCTCGGGCAGATAAAAATATGGGTCATACCCGAAACCGTTTGCGCCTTGTGGTTGATCGACAATTTCACCAAACCAGTTTGCCTCGGCAACAACAGGCTGGGGGTCGTCGTGACGAGTGACCAGCACCAAAACTGCAACGTACCAGGCGCGGCGGTTGCTCTGCCCTCGCAACGCGCGCACTAGCTTTTGATTGTTGGCTACATCACTGCGCGAACCGTGTTCAGCTTCAGCATATCGAGCAGAATGAATACCCGGCTCTGCGTTGAGCGCTGCGACGCATAGTCCAGAATCATCGGCCAAGGCCGGCAGGCCCGACAACAGGCTGGCATAACGCGCTTTCTCGAGCGCGTTTTCGAGAAACGTGGGATGCGGCTCAGGCGCGTCTGGGATATTCAAGGTGCCTTGTGCAATGAGCCTGATCCCCAGCGGGCCAAACAAGGCGTCGAACTCGCGCAGTTTTCCGGCGTTGCCTGACGCTAAGACAACCGAGCTTAATGAACAAGGTGTTGATGTCATTGCTTAGGGGCCTGGGTCGAGGGCACATCTTCAAGCAACATCGCAACGAGGTCGCGCGCAAAGCTGGGCAAGCGCTGCAGCTCGCGCACACAGATGTGAAGATTGCGCACAGACCATTCGTCTGACAAGCTGACAATCTTAATGTTTAAGCGCTGGGCATAACGACGCGCGGCTTGCTCGGGCACAACGCCTATCCCGACACCCGCTTCAATCATGCGGCAAACAGACTCAAAGTTACTCACCTCGACCCGAAACCGAAACGAATGCCCAAGGTTATCGGCCGCCTGAATCAAAAATGCGTGAATCGCACTCCATTCTGACAAGCCAACATATTCAAAATCAAGGGTGTCCGCAAACGCGACTTCAGACATTGCCCCCAAGGGATGCTCGGCCGAGGTGACCAGCACCAAACGGTCGGCTCGATAGGGCAAAAACTCAAGTGCTGAGGCAGCGGGCTGGCCTGCAACAATGCCAATGTCAGCGGAGCCCTCGGCCACGGCCTTGACCACCATATAACTCAAGCGCTCGCGAAGTTCGACGGTGACGTCAGGGTGAGAGGCCAAATAGCGGCTCAGAACCGCTGGCATGAATTCGGTCATGGCAGTGGTATTGGCCAGCACCCGAATTTGCCCCTTAATCCCCCTTGAATACTCGTGGATATCGCCGCGCAGGTGGTCGATTTGACGCAGCACCAAGCGGGCGTGCCGCATAAACGCTTCGCCCGAGGGGGTCAAGGTCACGCCCTGGCTATTGCGGTGAAACAAGCGGGTACCAAAATGGTCTTCAAGATTTTTGACACGATTACTGGCTGCAGGCAGTGAAAGATGAGATTTTTCGGCCCCGCGGGTCAGACTGCTCGCGTCGCCGATGTTGACCATCAGCTGCAAGTCGGTCAAATCAAAGTGGTTGGCCATCGTGTGTTTGGTACCTTAATCATTCAAAAAGACGAGGTTAATGAAACACCAATGGTCAAAAACCCTGCCTTGGGGCACATTATCGAGTAAATCTCAGCCCTCAATCATAAAGCCACAAGCCAAATCATGAATACCCACGATTACCAGTACCAAGACATTCGCGATGCCATTCGTGACCTGTGCAAGCAGTTTCCAGACGAATATTTTAGAAAGGTCGACGAGGCGCGCGGCTACCCTGAAGAGTTTGTCAACGCACTCACCCAAGCTGGCTGGATGGCGGCACTGATCCCTCAAGAATACGGCGGCTCAGGCTTGGGGTTGACCGAAGCGTCAGTCATCATGGAAGAAATCAACCGTTGCGGCGGTAACTCGGGCGCCTGCCACGGTCAGCTGTACAACATGGGCACCCTGCTGCGCCATGGTTCAACCGAGCAAAAAAATCAATACCTGCCAAAAATTGCGGCGGGCGAGTTGCGCTTGCAATCAATGGGCGTCACCGAACCCACAACCGGCACTGACACCACCAAAATCAAAACCACCGCCGTCAAAAAAGGCGATCGGTATGTGATTAACGGTCAAAAAGTTTGGATCTCGCGTGTTCAGCACTCGGATCTGATGATTTTGTTAGCGCGCACGACTCCTCTCGAGCAGGTCACGAAAAAATCTGAAGGCATGTCAATTTTTATCGTCAACTTGCACGATGCGATTGGTCATGGTTTAACGGTAAGACCCATTTTGAATATGGTCAACCACGAAACCAATGAACTGTTTTTTGACAACCTCGAAATCCCCGCCGAGAACTTAATCGGCGAAGAAGGCAAAGGGTTCAAATACATTCTGGATGGTTTAAATGCCGAGCGTGCACTAATCGCTGCTGAGTGTATTGGCGACGGCTACTGGTTCGTAGACCGCATCACTAAATACGTGAAAGATCGCATCGTGTTTGGTCGCCCAATCGGACAGAACCAAGGCGTGCAGTTTCCAATCGCACGTTCGTTCATCAACGTTGAGGCCGCTAGCCTGATGCGTTACGAGGCTTGTCGTTTGTTTGATAACAATCAGCCTTGCGGCACTCAAGCCAACATGGCTAAGCTTTTGGCCGCGGATGCCTCTTGGGAAGCTGCGAACGCCTGTCTGCAATTTCACGGCGGCTATGGTTTTGCCTGCGAATACGACGTCGAGCGCAAGTTTCGTGAAACCCGCTTGTATCAAGTTGCCCCAATTTCAACTAATCTGATTTTGTCGTATGTCGCCGAACACGTGCTCGGCCTTCCTCGTTCGTTTTAATAGGTAATAGACATGACTGCTGCTCGCCCTTCAGCCTCACCCCTCGTCCTGCACCCCAGCGCAGAATTGGCGAAATATGCCTCGCAGCTTCAGTACAGCGACATCCCAGAAGCCGTCAGTTTGCGCTGCGAAGATTTGTTTTTGGACACGATGGCCTCAATTTTGGCCGGCTCAGGCGCTCGCGCGGTCAAGGCGATGGCCAAATACGCAGAACGGATGGGGCCCGCCGATGGCAAGTCTGAAGACTTTGTCAATCGTCGTAACACCTCGCCTGTGTTTGCAGCGATGGTCAACGCAGCAGCCTCGCACGTGGTTGAACAAGACGATGTGCACAACGGTTCGGTTTTTCACCCAGCGGCAGTGATTTTTCCACCCGCGTTGGCGGTGGCTCAGGCCATCGGCGCTTCGGGTAAAGACTTCATCACCGCCTCGGTAGTTGGCTACGAAGTCGGTATCCGCGTTGGTGAATTTTTGGGTCGTTCGCATTACAAGATTTTTCATACTACGGGCACCGCCGGTACTGTGGCAGCAGCGGTCACCGTTGGTCGCCTGCTTAAACTGAACCCCGAGCAAATGCTGCACGCGATCGGTTCGGCCGGCACACAGGCGGCAGGGCTCTGGGAGTTTCTGCGTGACGCAGCCGACTCAAAGCAACTGCACACTGCTCACGCCGCCGCAAACGGCTTAGCGTCTGCGTATTTGGCGCTTGACGGTTTTACCGGTGCGCGCCGTATTCTTGAAGGTGCGCAAGGCATGGCCGCTGGCATGTCAACCGATGCCGATCCGGCAAAGCTTGTGGATCGCCTGGGCACACGCTGGGCCTTACCTGAGACCTCGTTTAAGTTTCACGCCTCATGCCGCCATACCCATCCTGCTGCTGACGCTTTGCAACACGCCATGAAGCAGCACGGCCTAAAAGCCAGCGACATCGCCTCGGTAGTCACACACGTGCACCAAGGGGCCATTGATGTGCTGGGCCCAGTAACTAATCCACAGACTGTGCATCAATCGAAGTTTTCAATGGGTACTGTCTTGGCGCTCATCGCTTTGCGCGACTCAGCTGACCTGGCCGGTTTCGATGGGGCATTAAAAGATTCAACGGTTGCAAACTTTCGCGACCGTGTCACTATGGAGCTCGACGAAGAGGTTGACACGGCGTACCCGCAGCGCTGGATTGGTAAGGTCACGGTCAAGACGACCGATGGTCGTTCAGTGACGGGTCGTGTCGATGAGCCTAAAGGCGATCCTGGCAACACCTTAACGCGCGATGAGATCGAATACAAAGCGATGCGCTTAGGTACCTACGAAGGTGCTGCCACCGAAGCTCAGGTGAAGGCACTAATTAAAACAGTTTGGGGTATTCGTGGGCAAAACGTGCTTGGCGATATTTTAGCGAAACCTTAAGCTAACAATATCTGAGAAAAATAAACTAAAAAAGGATGACAACATCATGCGTTTAAACAATAAAGTAGCCATCGTGACCGGTGCCGCAAGCGGCTTTGGCGCAGAAATTGCCCGCTGCTATGTACGTGAAGGTGCAAAGGTTGTCATCGCCGATCTGAACGAAGCGGGTGCGCAAAAGGTTGCCGACGAGCTTGGCGCTGCGGCAGTGGCCGTTAAATGTGACGTTAGCAAGCGCGCTGATGTTGACCGCGCTGTTGCCCTAGCGGTTGCAACATTTGGCGGCGTGGATATCGTGGTGAATAACGCTGGCTACACGCACAAAAACCAGCCGTTTCTGAATGTGGACGAGGCCTCGTTTGATCGTTGCTTTGATGTCAACGTCAAAGCGATTTATCACATGATCAACGCTGTCGTACCTATGATGCGCTTAAAAAAATCAGGCTGCATCATCAACACGGGTTCGACAGCCGGCATTCGACCCAGGCCTGGTCTAACTTGGTACAACGCCTCAAAAGGCGCAGCAAACTTGTTGACAAAATCGTTGGCCGTTGAACTTGCTGCAGACAATATCCGCGTCAATGTGATCTGCCCAGTGATTGGCGACACGGCCATGTTGGGTGATTTTATGGGCGTACCCGACACCCCCGAGAACCGCGCACGCTTTATTGCCACCATCCCCATGGGCCGTATGAGTCAACCACGCGACATCGCCAATGCGGCGGTGTTTTTAGCCTCTGACGAGGCGTCGTTTTTGACGGGTGTTGAGTTGCCGGTTGACGGCGGCCGCACGATCTAAGCCCGTGAGCTCGCTTGCAGTCTGGCGAGCTCGCTGATGCCTTTTTCAGCCAATTGCAGCAAGGTATTTAGCTCGGTACGGTCAAAAGTGTGGCCTTCTGCCGTGCCCTGCACCTCGACGAAGCCGCCAGCGCCGGTCATCACGACATTCATATCGGCATCGCAGCCCGAATCTTCGGGGTAATCCAAATCCAGTACGGCGCGCCCGTCGACCATCCC
>CANKOW010000176.1 GCA_947484295.1 Alcaligenaceae bacterium
CGAACAAGCCTCACGGCTTCGCTTCTGTCACATTAGCCACTGGTCGCCTGAACAAACGACTGGGAAGGCGACAGAGGTTGCTTCGCTAGCCCGGATACCGGCCAACAAGGTTGTAGTGTGTGCCAACACTCACTGCAGAAACACCCAAACACCGTCGGGGATTGCGGTGAGGGGCTATGCCGTTGTTGTGGACCATGCCACATGACTCAAGTCGTGCGCAGTGAATTCATTCTAGGTGGTCAAAAGAGTGGCAAGTCGCGCCGCGCAGAAACGCTTGCCCAACTTTGGCTGAGCCAGGGGCCAGCGCGTTCGGCCCTACTGATTGCAACGGCCCAGGCCTTTGACGACGAAATGCGACTGCGAATTGAACGCCACCGACAAGACCGCCTAGTGCGCGTGCCCAGTATGAAAACGATCGAAGAGCCGCTGGCGCTCGCCGAGACGATGAAAGCTTTTAGCCGTCCCGACACACTTATTGTTATCGATTGTCTGACCCTGTGGCTGACTGCGCAACTGATGCCACCGAAGACAGACCTCGTTGCAACGCCAACTGCTTGCCACACTGGTGACCTCAGTAAAGCCATCAACAGTCCTCCCTCAACACATAGTCGTTCCTCAACCGATCATCCTCTTTCAACCGATCATCACACCTCGACCAATAATCTGCCGTCAACATCCTGGCAAACTTTAGCAACAGATTTATGCAGTGCGATCGCGCAAGCGCGCGGGCCTCTGGTGTTGGTTGGCAATGAAATTGGTTTGGGTGTCATCCCTTTAGGCCAAGAGGTACGCGCCTTTGTTGACGCGCTGGGGTTGCTCAACCAAATGGTGGCAGCCACCTGTGAGCGCGTTACGCTCATGACGGCAGGCTTGCCCTTGGCGCTCAAGGGGTCAGTTTGAATATCGTCAAAGCTTCGAAGATCTTCAGCAAGGCGTTCACAGCCCCGTCAATTAGCAGTTGCGTCACGTTTATTGTGCTTGTCTTACTCAGTTTGACCACGACGACAACCGAGGCGCAATCGCTTGTCACAGATGACCGCGGCGTCACAACCCGTTGGACAACAGCGCCACAACGCGTCATCACCTTGCTGCCCTCGCTTACCGAAACTGTCTGCGCACTTGAGCAGTGCACACGCTTGGTCGGCGTCGATCGCTATTCGAACTGGCCAGCACAAGTGACACAGCTGCCGACTCTCGGTGGCGGTATGGATCCAAATATTGAAGCCATCTTGGCCTTAAAGCCTGACGTGGTCTTCACTGCAAAATCGTCCCGTATTGCAGAGCGACTCGAGGCGCTCGGTTTAAAGGTCGTGGCGCTTGAAACAACAAGCCACGCCGATGTCCAGCGACTTTTAAACAAAGTTTCTCAAGTGCTTGGGGTTGATCCAGAAGAGGCCAAAACACTTTGGCATCGTATCGACCAAGGTGTGTCTGCAGCGGCGCAACAGCTTCCTGCAAAGACTCAACAACTTCGGGTCTATATCGAAGTGAACCGCGCACCCTTCGGTGCAGGCCCTGAGTCATTTATGGGTGAGACGCTCAAGCGCTTAGGCGCGCAAAACATCCTGCAGGATCAGTCAGACGCCTTTCCACGCATCAATCCCGAATTTGTGATTCGCGCGCAACCCGACCTCATTATGATTAGTGAGCGCGATCGGACGGCCATGCTTGAGCGACCCGGGTGGTCGACGATGGTGGCCATTAAAAGCAACCGGATTTGTGCCTTTGCCACCATCGACCAAGATATTTTGGTACGGCCCGGTCCGCGCTTGGCCCAAGCCGCGCAGCTTATGGCCGACTGTCTGAAACGGTTTGCTTTATGAGTGCCTCGCCCTTACGACAGCACCCGAGTCAGCCTCGGGCATTAATGCTCGCAGGCTTGTTAGGCGTGCTTTGCGCCGCCACGCTACTCCTTGGATTGAGCGTAGGCAGCACTGGGCTCGAACCCTTGTTGAGTCTTGCCTCCGATCATGTCGCCAAGCAAATTATTTGGGACGTTCGTGTGCCACGCACGCTAGGCGCACTGCTCACCGGCGGATTGCTTGGGTTAGCGGGTGCCGTTGCTCAAGGACTCTTTCGAAATCCACTTGCTGATCCGTTTTTATTAGGTAGTGCCTCGGGCGCCTCTTTAGGTGTCGCAGTGATCTTGGTGGGCTTTGGAGTTTCTCCCCTAGCCTCTCAATGGTTCGTTAAGCTCGGGCTAACGGGTGCGGCGTTTGTGGGTGCGGTACTCGCCGTATGTTTAACGCTTAGTTTAGCCAGGGGTGTTCAACAGACGTTGCGACTGTTATTGGCGGGTGTCATCGTCGGTGTGGTGTTGGGCGCGCTCACGTCATTACTCTCGCTGACTCGACCCGATATTTTGCAAACTATGCAAGCCTTTATGCTTGGGTCAACCGCCTTTGTCAGTTGGTCAGCCTGTGCAATCATGGCCGCCGTGTGGCTCGTCTGCACGACCATAGGCGTCGCCTTGTCTAGAGCGCTAGACGGCTTAGTCTTGGGCGAAGCCACCGCCTTAAGTCTAGGTCTGCCGTTGACTAAACTGCGTGCCGCCTTGATTGGAGTACTCGCCCTAGCAACCGGTACGGCTGTCGCCCACACGGGTCTCATCGCCTTCGTTGGTTTGGCCGCACCACACCTTGTGCGTGCAATTGTGCACGTGCGCCACGCTTGGCTGCTTCCTTTGGCCAGTTTGATGGGGGCTTTGCTGTTATCACTGGCTGACTTATTGGCCAGAGGCTTGGTCGCACCACAAGAACTGCCGGTGGGTGTGCTCACCGCGATTCTAGGCGGCGGTTACTTAATGTGGCTAATGAATCGTCGAGGCCCCACACATGACTGAGACCAACACCGTACTCAACGACGACAGCCTAGCTTTAGAGACTCAGTGTCTTGAGGTCAAGCGCAGTCAGCGATCCGTGCTAAAGGGCCTTAAACTGAAGATCTTAAAAGGACGCTGGTGCGCGATTGTCGGACCAAACGGCGCAGGCAAATCAACGCTGCTTCAGGCCCTAGCGGGTATCCTGCCATATGAAGGTGACGTGTCTCTTTTGGGTCAACCGCTACAACACCAATCAAAGCAGCTTCGCGCACGTCGCCTCGCGTGGCTGGCTCAGAGTTCGGTACAAAGCGTAGACGACCTCACAGCCTATGACGTGGTCATGCTCGGTCGGATCCCTCACCAGTCTTGGTTTGGCGGCCAAAGCTTGGCCGATCACGCCGCGGCTGAGCGCGCACTCAAACTGACCCGCGCCTGGCAATGGCGAGACCGCCCGCTCAACACACTCTCGGGCGGTGAAAAACAACGCGTGCTGCTCGCGAGAATGCTAGCAGTCGAGGCTGAAATTTTCTTGATGGATGAACCTTTAGCAAATCTTGACCCTCCACATCAGGTCGATTGGTTAGTATTGGTGCGTCAGTTAATCGCCCGAGGCAAAACCGTTGTAAGCGTACTGCACGATCTCACCTTCGCTCTCTATGCCGATGACTTGATCGTGATGTCTGACGGAAAAATCCAATACGTAGGCAAACGCGACGAGCCTGCCTTACACCGCGAAATAGAAAACGTCTTTGAACGCCGTATTGCAATACAAGCTCTGGGCACCCATTGGGTCGCGCTCCCAACACTCACTTAAGACTCACTAAACACTCACTAAACACTCACTAAATACTGGATCCTTTGCTATGGAAATTATTACCCCCCCAACCGAAAAGCCTTACGAAAAATCAACCGGTGAACGCCGCGGATTGTTGATCATCAATACCGGTGACGGCAAAGGCAAGAGCACCGCGGCCTTTGGTTTAGCGATGCGAGCACACGGGCGCGGCAAGGCGGTCAAAATTTTTCAATTCATGAAAGTGCCTAGTGCGCGCTTTGGCGAGCACCGCGTCTTTGAACAGCTGAACGTGCCTATTGAGGGCCTAGGTGATGGCTTTAGTTGGAAGAGCCAAGATCTTGAGCATTCAGCACAGCTTGCACGTGACGGTTGGGCCAAAGCGAGCGCAGCAATTTTGAGCGGCGAGTTCTTCATGGTGACATTAGACGAACTCACCTATCCGATTACCTTTGGTTGGGTGCCGCTTGAAGATGTCTTGCAAACCTTAAGCACTCGCCCCCCAGAGGTGCACGTGGTCATTACGGGTCGCCGTTGCCCGGCAGAAATCATTGAGATTGCCGATACTGTGACCGAGATGACCATGATCAAACATGCGTTCGATGCAGGCATCCCTGCACAACGAGGCATCGAAGATTAATGCTTGCACGTTGCGTCATGGTACTTGGCACCACAAGCGGCGCTGGCAAGAGTTGGCTGGCGACGGCGCTGTGTCGCTGGTATACGCGTCAGGGCCTGAAAGTCGCGCCCTTTAAAGCGCAAAATATGAGTAACCACGCCCGCGTCGTCGCGGCGAAAAGTGGTATGGGCGAAATAGGCTCGGCTCAGTATTTTCAGGCTTTGGCGGCCCGCGCCGTGCCCGAGGTTCGGATGAACCCCGTATTGTTAAAGCCAGAGGCAAACTCGGCGAGTCAAGTGGTCTTGCTGGGTCAAGTCAGCCCAGAACTGACAAATATGCCTTGGCGTGATCGCAGCGAAACACTTTGGCCTTTTATTACCGATTCTTTAGACGCGCTACGTGCCGAGAACGATGTTGTAGTGATCGAGGGTGCGGGCTCCCCGGCTGAAATCAATTTAATGGATCGCGACATCGTCAATCTGCAGGTGGCACGCTACGCCAAGGCGCGTTGTTTGCTGATCAGCGATATCGATCGCGGAGGTGCCTTCGCACACTTGTATGGGACTTGGGCGTTACTACCGCCGACAGACCAGGCCCTGATTCATGGCTTCGTCTTAAACAAGTTTCGTGGTGACGTGAATTTATTGAGCCCTGCTCCCGAACGGTTATTCGCGCTGACGGGCATCCCTACCGTGGCTACGCTACCCTTCTGGCGAGAACATGGTTTGCCCGAAGAAGACGGTTTGTTTGATGATCACTTACAACCCAATATACCCACCACGCGCACCATCGCCATCATCGCGTATCCCTACGCCAGCAATCTTGACGAGTTTGAATCTTTAAAAAAAATACCTGGCGTACGCTTGGTATGGGTACGTCACCCCAATCAAGTACCTGAATTGAACCGCGACGACTGGTTGGTGTTGCCCGGCTCAAAACAAACGAGTGCAGATCTAGCCTGGTTGCGCGAACATGGCCTAGCCCACACCATCCAGGCCTTTGCCGAACAAGGCGGCGTGCTGCTCGGGGTGTGTGGCGGCCTGCAAATGCTAGGGCAACAGCTGATCGACCGCCATGGCGTTGATGGCACGGCCGAGGGCCTCGGATTAATTTCGTTAGTCACCGAGTTTTCGCTAACGAAAACCGTGCGGCACCGCGAGGTGACCACGGGCACGCTCACTGGGCCATGGGCGGCACTGTCTAATCTCAAGTGTCAGGGTTATGAAATTCATCAAGGCCACACCCACGCCATGCCGTCTAGCGAATGCTTACGCAGTGATGCACGCGAACTGATTAAAGACCTCATGTGGCAAGACGCCTCAGGCCGCGTGCTAGGAATTTATCTACACGGCATATTTGAAAACCCGCAAGTACTTGCCGCTTTATTCGGGGCGCAAGTGCCCAGCTTGGACACAGTCTTCGAGGGCTTAGCCGATTGTCTCGGCCGTAACATCGATCACGACTTTCTTAAACAGTTAATCGCTTGAGCACGCATAGGCTTGAATCGTGATACTTAAACAACCCTCTTTTAAAGATCTCAGCAATCCGGCGCTGTTGGCCCAGTTGCAATTCAAACTCAACAATAAAACGAAACCTCTCGGCTCCCTGGGTGAGCTAGAGGCGCTCGCAATACAGCTTGGCCTTATCTTACAAACTGAATCACCTACCCTAACTGCCCCTCAACTCGTTGTCTTTGCAGGCGACCATGGCTTGGCTCAGCACGGAGTGTCTGCGTACCCAAGTGACGTGACTTGGCAAATGGTTGACAATTTTTTAGCCGGCGGTGCAGCGGTCAGTGTGCTGGCGCGTCAGCATCACATCGCTCTCACTGTTGCCGACTGTGGCGTTATGCATGATTTCGACGCGCAACCTGGTTTGTATACCTGCAAAATTGCTTACGGCACAGCGGATGCCCTAACGCAACCAGCCATGTCGGCCGAACAATGTGAACTGGCGCTATCAAACGGACAGACTCTGATCAACACCCTGCCAGGTAACGCTCTATTACTCGGTGAAATGGGGATCGGCAACACCTCAACCGCATCACTACTCCTTGCGCGCCTAGGCGGATTACCGCTTGAGCAGTGTATTGGCGCTGGTACTGGTTTGGATCGAGACGGCATCCAACGAAAGACTAAAATTTTGCAACAAGTCTTACAGCGACATCCAGACGCAACCGAGCCGCTTCAAGCGCTTGCTGCTTTCGGCGGCTTTGAGATCGCGACCATGATAGGCGCTATCCTTGAAGCAGCAGCAAGCAATCGAGTCATCGTTGTAGATGGTTTTATTACCAGCGCAGCCGTGCTTGTCGCCAGTCGGCTTGCGCCTCTGGTCTTGCAGCGCTGTGTGTTCTCACATCGCTCGGCTGAACGTGGTCATGTTTTACTGCTTGAACAACTCGGTGCTAGACCCTTACTCGACTTCCAACTGCGCTTGGGCGAAGGTTCGGGCGCCGCGCTAGCTTGGCCCCTGCTCGTCTCGGCCTGCAATGTGCTGACTCAGATGGCAAGTTTCGCATCCGCCGGGGTAGCCAAGGCTTCATCATAAAAAGGTGTGTTGCTCATGCAGTTCATTCGTCACTTTTTACTTGCGCTGCAATACTTCACGCGTATCCCTATGTCTGACGGGCTTGCACGCTGGGTTGGCTTTAACGCCACCATGCAACAGGCGAGCCTCGCGCATTTTCCGGGCGTTGGTTGCCTCGTGGGCGCGCTCACGGGTTTGACGTTTTATGTGTTTGTCGTGTTACTTCCGGCAACCAGTGCCACACCGTGGGTCGCCGCCTGCTTGAGCACTGTCGTAAGCGTGATGCTAACCGGCGCGTTTCATGAAGACGGTTTAGCAGATACCTCAGACGGCCTAGGCGGAATGGTGACGCGCGAGCGCGCGCTCGAGATCATGAAAGATTCGCGTATCGGTAGCTATGGCGGTGTGGCGCTGGTGTTGACGCTATCGACCAAGC
>CANKOW010000177.1 GCA_947484295.1 Alcaligenaceae bacterium
CTTGAAGCCTCAGTCCGCTACCTCGCGGCCAATCTTGGCCCTGAAGGTATTCGTGCCAACGGCATTTCAGCAGGCCCGATTAAAACGCTGGCTGCAAGCGGCATTAAAGACTTTTCAAGCATCTTAAAATTTGTCGAAGCCAACGCACCCTTGCGTCGTAACGTCACCACCGAACAAGTAGGCAACGTGGCCGCCTTCTTGTTGTCGGATTTAGCTTCGGGCGTGACTGGTGAAATCCTGCATGTGGATTCGGGTTTTTCTAATGTTGTGGCTGGGCTGACTGAATAAGCCCTCTTACTAAAAGTAACAACTAGGCCTAGCTAGAAAAAGCGGATCAAGGTCGTGAACACTCTTGATCCGCGATACATTCTGGAACCATAAGGCGCTCTGAATCTGATACAGGCCTTTGGCCTCGTTAATACTCTGATTCTGCTAAGAGTCCTGAATCTTATTCAGGATCGGCAATAAATATTGACGAAATTTCGCTGGATTTTCGCTCATTGGAAAATGACCTACTTCCTGCATGACGGTCACCTCGGCGCCCGGTATCGACTCAGCTGTGCGAAGCGTGTCTTCTGGCGTACACGAAAAATCGTATTCGCCCGTCAACAGATATAGTGGGCATAAGTCTGTACGGATATCGGTCAACTTGCCACGTAAGTCGCTATCAACCCGATAAAAATATAAGTCACCCTTAAAAATACCAGGGCCGCCTTGCATATATTGCCAAAGCGTTTCGTGTCGATGTACAGCAGGCGATTGCGGCGCCACCAGGCCCGACACTAACGCCGCGCACACCTCACCGCCATGCACATCACCGCGATGCAACCACGAGGTGTCGTACCAGGGCTGCTGATGATCAGCGGCCTCCACACCGATCAAGGCTCGAAATTTATCCGAATGCAAATGGGCCAACTGCAAGACGATTCGACCACCAATTGAACAACCAATGACCACGGGGCGCTCAAGTTCAAGTGCTGCGCAAAAGGCCATCACAGTGTCAACATACAGTGCTGTCGATAACTTATATTCGGTATCTTGCCAGCCCTCGGGCGGATACGACTTGCCGTGCCAGGGCATATCAAACGCGATCACTCGGTATCGAGACGTGATCTCTGGGTCGTTCATCATGTGGCGATACTGACGATTGTCAGCACCAGCGGTATGCAAACACACTAATGGGATGCCGCTGCCTGCCTCTTCAAAATAGACTCGACATTGGTTACCCTGAATGTCAAAGGTTGTATAACGCCCAACAATCGGTTCAAGTTTGACGCTCATGCTACTGCCTCACGTGGCGAAGCGAGCAAATCTTTAATGAATTGGAGGTGCGCCATCAAGGGGTGTAAATGACCTTCGATTGTGAACACGCGCCGTTTGTTCAAGGCCAGCAGGTCATGCCAACCGGCCGGTGGCGTCGCTAGCCAAAACTTACTCCAGCCTTCAGCGCTACCTTTGACCGCAAAATCCCACGACTGCAACGCCACACCTTTTTCTACGATCTCGGCCACACGTCCATCACGGATCCGTACGATGACGGGCACATCATCAAACTGCACAAGCATATCGACATGCACAGGGCGAGGTTTTGCAAAGGTTAACGCGACCGTGGTAAAGCGCTGCAACAATTGCGCCCCAGTCGCAGCGGTGCTGCGAATCATGTCTCTTCCTATTATTTTTGTACGTGCCGTTTTCAAGAACGACATCTCATTTGTCGTTTATAGGGCGTGGCTAGCTTGCTGTCAATCGAGTTTACCCTGCTCGAATATTAAACTTATCGCGGGTGCGTATTTAGCCCCGTGACCAGCGGCGATCGCCTGGTCAAAACAAGCAACCAAATTCTTGGCGCCAGTCGCATTAACCCCAACCTGCTCAGCAAGCGCTACCGCATACGACAAGTCTTTACGGGCGTAAGTGACTGGAAAGGCGCGCTCAGGAAACTCTTGCGGCACAATAGCTTTCAAGCCTTGATTACGCAGGGCAAAGCTGTCAGCTGAGCCAGCGGCCAGCGCTGCAAAAAGCGTCTCTGGGTCGACTCCGGCGCGCGCCCCAATGGCGCGAGCCTCTGAAAGTGCAAGTACGGTTTCATAGACGACCATATTGTTTAAGATCTTAACGACCTGACCTGAACCGGCTTTTCCGGCAAGCCTTACGTCTGTCGCAAACATTTGAATGTAGGGCTCTAGTAACGCGAATAACTCGGGTGCTGCGCCCACAGGCACCGCAAGCGTACCCGCCTCGGCGGCTGCACGCGTGCGCATCACAGGCGCGTCGGCAAAGTACATGCCTTTAGCAGCAAACGCAGCCGCCAATTTTTGTGTAGTGTCAAAAGGCGAAGTGCTCAGGTCAACAACGATCTGCCCCGAGCGTCCTGCTTCAAGCAAGCCTGCCGGCGCGAGCGCGACCTTTGAAACAATCTCACCAGACGGTAGTGACAAAAAGACAAGGTCTGCTTCTTTTGAAATCTGCGCCATACTCGCTGACTGAACACCAAATTCGGCAAGTCTTTTTAATGGCGGTTCGTCTAAATCAAACGCCAAGACCTTAAACTGACTTTTCGTTGCCAGATGACGGCACATGGGTTCACCCATCACACCTACACCGATAAAACCGATACATTGAATTGTGTTGGGATCTAGCTGAGGGGCTGATATCATATTTTTCTCTCTAGGTTTAGATTGCTGCGGTGACGCAAGCCGCTAGTGGATACCAAAAAAATACATCAACAGCGCACCCAAACCGCCAGCGCCCAAGATCATGAATACTGGATTGACTCGGGTGAACAGAACGACTGCAAAAGTCGCGACTGCCAGAGTGATGGTTAAAGGCCCAACAACAGCCGCCTTCGCCACGGCGTATACGCCCGAGCACATCAAACCGATAGAGATCGGCTCGAGCGCATTTTGAACAGCGCGTCGCCAGGGGCGCTCACCTATTTTCTGCCACAGCCGCCCCATGCTCAAACACAGCACGCTCGACGGAATAAAAAACGCTAACAGCACAACGCCTGCGCCAAGCAACCCCGCGAGTTGAAAACCAAACACCAAGACCATCGTCATGTTTGGGCCTGGGGCCAACTGCCCAATACTGTAGATATGAACAAACGCGGTGGGATCAATATTAAATTGCTCTGCAAGCACTGTCTGCATTTCAGGCAACACAGCTGTGCCTCCGCCCACGGCTAGGATTGACAACATACCAAACGTTAACGCTAGCTGAAGCAAGACACTCATGGTTGTCGCCCTGGACGATAAAGATACAAGCCAATCGGCACCATCACGATCAAAACCCATACAAGCGAAAGTTTGAACACACTCATCAACACAAACGTTACGACGATCATGAACAACGACTTCAGCCGTACAAAATGTCGTTTGCCAATCGTATAGGTTACCGACGCCAATAACCCAGTTGCGCCAGCGGCAATTCCGGCCAGCAAAATGTTGACAAACGGATGCTGGCCACCGGCGCTGTAGGCAACTCCAACCACTAGGACGAAAGCGCCCCCAGGTAGCATCAACCCGATGGCAGCCGCCAGCGCACCCATGGTTCCACGCAGCTGATCACCTGCAAGCAACGCTAGGTTGACTGAATTTAAACCAGGCATCGTCTGACTGATCGCAAGAGTCGCCATAAAGCTATCAGCGCTCAGCCATTGTCTCTTTTCAATTAACAGAATGCGCTCGTACGCCACAATGCCACCGCCAAAACTTATGCCGCCGATCAACAAAAATTCAAAAAAAATTTGCCATAGTGTCGGCCGCACGACAACAGGAACTCTGCTGGAGTGCGCATCAGATGGAGCCGTCGTCGTCATCGTAGTTACGGTATCGTTAGGGACAAGAGTCGCGGTCACATTAGCATCATTTTTAGCGAGATGTATCAGTTCATACTGGTGAACAAGCCTCAAGCACCTTGTTGGTGCATCCGCCTACGATCTGTAATAGCAAGTCAGCGACAACTTGGCACTTGTTTGTTTTAACAGCCATCTTCACCGGCTCGCAGCAAGTAAGGCGCCAGAGAGAGATTCAAAGTAATGACTGTCTGGCAACGTTTCAAATATCCCTGCTTTGCGCAATTTAAGCAAGACACGTTCGTTGGCCTCGCACAACAGAACTCTGACACCTCGTTTCTGCAAACCAGCGATTGCGTCTTCGAGGCACTGCAAACCCGTCACATCCATAAAAGGCACACGCTGCAAACGCAAAATCAACACCTTGGGGTCTGTTGCCGCATCATGCAATACGCGCTCGAAATTATCGACTGCACCAAAAAACATAGGTCCGTTGATTTCGTACAGTAGGGTGCCAGCAGGCAAAGACGCAAGGCCATGACTTGCCAGTTCAGACTGCACCGAGACGTGATCGAGTTGACGCAATTCGACAGCGGCCGACATGCGGCGCAAAAAATGCAAGATTGAAAGAATGACACCAACATTGACTGCCACTACCAGATCCACAAATACCGTCAATAAAAACGTGACAACCAGAATCGCACGATCCGCATAGGGTGCCCGCATCAACACCCGTCTAAAGCGATGGAGCTCGCTCATGTTCCAGGCCACAACAAAAAGAATTGCGGCCAGCGCAGCCAACGGAATGCTTGACGCCAAAGGCGCCAACACCAGCAACACGGCAATCAGCGTCACCGTGTGCATCACACCGGCAAGCGGGCTTGTCGCGCCATTGCGGATATTGGTGGCGGTGCGAGCAATCGCCCCTGTCGCTGCAAACCCACCAAACAGTGGCGTCACCATGTTAGCGATGCCCTGCCCCACAAGCTCTTGATTAGAATCGTGCTTAGTGCCAGCCATCCCATCGGCTACGACCGCCGACAGCAATGATTCAATCGCCCCGAGCATCGCGATGGTGAAGGCAGGCCCAATCAAAGAGATCACTTGCGACAGACTTAAATCGGGCAAAGCAAACGCCGGCAGACCCTGAGGAACCCCACCAAAAGCAGTCCCGATAGTCGCCACGCCCTGCAGTTGCAGCGTCGACTGCAACAGTGTGGCCACGATCATCGCAACCAACGGGCCGGGGATTTTCTTAAGTGCAGCGACCTTCGGAGAAAAAATCACAATCAACAAACTTAACAGCGCCAGCGCGAGTGTTGGCAGATGGGCCTGAAACAGCAGCGTGAGCTGAGCCCACAGTTTTTCATGAAAGTGTACGGTGGTGACTTTAGGCAGTCCTAAAAAATCAGACCACTGCCCAACAAAAATAATGACACCAATTCCGGTAGTAAAGCCAATAATGACTGGGGCTGGAATAAATTTGATGACCCCACCCATCTTGGTCAGACCCATCAACAACAGCATTACACCTGCCATTAGCGTGGCCACCTGCAAGCCGGCGATACCAAACTCCGCGGTGATGCCGGCCAAGATCACAATAAACGCACCGGTTGGCCCAGCGATCTGCAGACGAGAGCCGCCCAGCAGCGTCACCAGCCCACCACCGATGATGGCGGTATAAATGCCTTGCTCGGGTCGCGCGCCTGAGGCGATCGCAAAGGCCATCGACAGTGGTAACGCCACAATCCCCACCACGAGCCCCGCGATAATATTAGGCACCCATTGGTGGCGGGCGTAAAGTCCCGCGCGATACCCTTCAACCAAAGCAATCATTTTGTTTTCCGATGAGAAGCGGGGAGCATCTGGACTTTTTGACTCAGTATAGCGGCAACGACAGTCACAGCTGCAATAGCGAGTTCAGTCGCAACAACGGGCACAGCTGCAATGACTAGTACAGCAACAGCGGTGGGGCCGTAAACAACTTGCCTCGCCAGTCTTGTCTAAATCGGCTCAAAGCACTACGCTCTGATATTGAATATGACTGTCTTCAGAATTTTGATTCACAAATACTGTGTCATGGCGACGGGGAACGTCGCCACCTTTACGGCTTTTCAGCAATACATCAACACCCCTTCAATCTTTTTAGACGCCAAATCTTATGAGCCTTCCCGAACTTTCTGCGGTTGAACTTCGTCGTCTGATTGGTGCTCGCCAGGTATCCCCTGTTGAACTGATGGACGCTTGCATTGCACGCATCGAGACACTTAATCCTGCGATTAACGCAATTTGCGCCACTGACTTTGAACGCGCCCGTGACTCGGCAAAGCTCGCCGAAGCGAGCGTGATGCGCGGCGAGGCCTTGGGCCCATTGCATGGGCTTCCACTAGGTGTCAAAGATTTACAGGCGACAAAAGATCTACTCACTACCTACGGCAATATAGGCTTTCGCAGCAACGTCCCCGACCAAGATAACAGTTTGATCGCACGTTTACGTTCGGCCGGCGCCATCGTGACGGCAAAAACAAATACGCCTGACATGGGCGCCGGCGCAAACACACGTAACGCGGTTTGGGGTGCAACCGGCAATCCTTTTAATCCAAGCTTAAATGCCGGAGGCTCCTCGGGCGGTTCGGCCGCTGCCTTAGCTACTGATCTCTTGCCAATCTGTACTGGCTCAGACACTGGCGGCTCGTTGCGCATCCCGGCCGCACTATGCGGGGTCGTTGGCATGCGTCCATCGCCGGGCATGATTGGCAACAACGCCCGCGCGCTAGGGTGGTCAGTGATTTCAGTGGTCGGTCCAATGGGGCGTGATGTGACAGATACTGCTTTATTGTATTCAGCCAGCGTTGGACGCGATGCGATGGATCCACTCGTGTTTCCCAACGACCCTACAAAGTTTTGGCCCTTGCAACAATTTGATTTATCCAAATTACGTATCGGTTACACCGAAGATTTCGGCGTGTGTATTGTCGATCAAGAAATTCGCAGAACGTTTCGCAAGCGTATTGAGGCACTCTCTGCTTTGGTCGCCACGTGTGAGCCAATCGACTTCAAGCTTGGCGATCCGGATCGAGCCTTTGATATTTTGCGTGCCGAAAACTTCGTGTCATCGTTTGCACACATTTACAGCACAGCGCCTGAAACGCTTGGTGCGAACATCTGCGCCAACATGGAGATCGCTTCAGCCATCACGCTAGCTGATCGCGCCTGGGCACACCTCGAGCAAACCAAAGTCATGCGTCAATTCGCTGCGGCCACTGAAAAGTATGATTTGATTTTGTCACCGGTCGTACCCGTTACAGCATTTCCCTGGACGGACCTGTACGCCGCACAAGTCGATGGTCAGACCATGCGTAATTATTATCATTGGCTGGGCTTAACGTACGTGGTGAC
>CANKOW010000178.1 GCA_947484295.1 Alcaligenaceae bacterium
GTAAGGCTGCAAATAAAACCATCAGCCTGCTGGCCCAGATGTTTGTCGTGCGCGACTGAAATAAAGAAATAGTGTTGCGACCCATCACGAAATGATCCTTGGTGTTAGCATTCTGTGCTGATTATAAGACGAGTCCCAATGACCGACACCCCAATTACTGAAGATATTGCGCCCGAAGACGAACCGCAGGTTTTTCTAGTCACCGACGAAATGCCGCTTGAGCGGCTCGATAAGGTCTTGGCGCAGCTGGTGCCACAGCACTCTCGAAGCCGGTTGCAGACCTGGATACAGGGGGGGCACGTGCTGGTCAACGGCAAAGTCGCCAAACTGAGGCAAACTCTGCGCGAAGACGATGTGATCACGGTTTACGAGCAGCCGGCCCCTGAAGATCATGCTTTTGTGCCGCAACCCGTTGATTTTGACGTTTTAGGCGAAACGGCCGATTGGATCGTAGTAAATAAACCGGTTGGCCTGGTGACGCACCCTGGCGCCGGAAATTGGTCGGGCACTTTACTGAACGGGTTATTGCACCGTTACCCCGAGCTGACCCACGTGGCGCGCGCCGGGATTGTGCATCGGCTGGACAAAGATACCTCTGGGTTGTTGGTGATTGCCCGCAATGAGGTTTCACAGACGCACTTGGTTCGCCAGTTGCAGGCCCGCACCATGGGGCGCCAGTATTTGGCCTTGGCGCACGGGCGCATGCTCGAGCACGGCACCATTGATCGTCCAATCGGACGCGACCCCAAGGTGCCAGTTCGCATGTCAGTCGAGAGCCTGAGCGCGCCCAAAGCCGCTGTCACACACTATCAGTTAGTCAGGGTGGGCGAGTACGGCGGCTCGAATATTTCAGAAGTGACGTGTCGGCTTGAAACCGGAAGAACTCACCAAATTCGCGCCCATTTGACGAGTTTGGGGCATCCTTTATTAGGCGACACGTTGTACGGTGGAAGAGCCATCGAGGGGGCGGCCAGGCAGATGTTGCACGCCCATCAATTGAGGTTTGAGGATCCAGGTGGTGCAGGGATGGTCGAATTTACGGCCGCGCCTGCAGCTGATATGCTCAAGGTCATCGAACATATCAGCTGGAAGTCCTAGTGTCCGCGATGCGCTTAGTGTCGCAAGCCAAACTTTAAGTGCCCAACCTGCAGCCGTCGCCGTAAGCCACTCTTTCAGTGCCTATTATGTCTTCAACCACTCAGTCCGCTCTCCCCCTGATTCGGCCCAAGCAAGCCTGGCAGGGCGTTCAACTCTTTTGTACGACCCGCCAGGGTGGGGTGGGCGAGCCGCCCTACGATACGTTTAATTTGGGTCTTGGCACCCAAGAAGACCCTGTTAGCGTGCATGAAAATCGCAGGCGCCTACGGCAAGTGCTGCCTAGCGATCCGGCGTGGCTCAAGCAAGTGCATGGTGTTCGCGTGGTTGACGCAGATGACCTGCAACTATTTGATTCCAACCAGGGGCCTCCTGCTGCCGATGCCTCGGTCAGCGCCACGCCTGGGCGCGTGTTGGCGGTGTTAACTGCTGACTGCCTGTCGGTGGTATTAGCTGATCAGGCGGGTACTGTGGTTGGGGTTGCCCATGCTGGCTGGAAAGGCCTTGCCGCCGGCGTCTTAGAGGCGACGCTGCAACTGATGCAAGCCAAGCGCCCGATGGCCTCGGGCTGGCAGGCCTGGGTTGGCCCGGGTATCGGCGCCCAAGCCTTTCAGGTTGGCGAGGATGTCAGGGTGGCTTTTCAGGGCAAGGGGGCAGAGCAGGCCGGGCATTTTTTGCCAGATCCCCTCGAATCAGGCAAGTGGCGCGCTGATTTAGCGGGCTTGGCTTGCTGGCGTCTGGCGCGCATGGGGGTTACGCAGATCGAAAACAGTGGCTTGTGTACGGTGAATGATCCGCAGCGGCAGTTTTTTTCGTATCGACGCGATCGCCAGACGGGACGGATGGCGACGCTGGCGTGGTTGGGCGGTATTTGACGACGCCTGTTTTTGAAGACCAAATCAATCGTGTTTTGGGGTTGACAATCGCCATATTGCAGCGCACGATGACATCGCAAAGATGATAAATAGGTCTGAATGTGAATTTTCCGTTTCCAGAGGGGGTGGCGCCACCGCCCGGGATTTCCAAAGAGGCGCTCGCGTCGGTCCAGCACGACTTCATGCAGGCATGGCAACGCTTATCCCAAGAGGCGACGCAAGGGCATTTGCCTGCGATTAAAGACCGTCGGTTCGCCGCGCCGGCCTGGGCCTCGAGCCCACCCCATTTACTCATGGCTCATCTCTACCTTTTGTCGGCTAACGCTATGCAAAAGCTGGTCGATGTTTCAGACGCCACGCCTGAACTTAAAGACAGGCTGCATTTTTCAGTGATGCAGTGGATCGACGCGATGTCACCCGCTAATTTTTTAGCCACCAATCCTGATGCGCAGGCTGCGCTCATCGACTCGGGCGGAGAAACTCTCGTTGCGGGCGTTTCAAACTTGATCGGTGATATTCAAAAAGGGCGTATTTCACAAAGCGACGAAAGTAAGTTTGTCGTGGGTGAAAACGTTGCAACCTCTGTGGGTTCGGTTGTTTTTCAAAATAAGTTTTTTCAACTCATACAGTACGCACCCTCAACACCAACGGTTTATCAGCGTCCGATCTTGTTGGTACCGCCGTGCATTAATAAATTTTATATCCTTGACCTGCAGCCCGAAAATTCGTTTGTGCGTGATGCTGTAGCGCAGGGTTTTACGGTGTATCTGATGTCTTGGCGTAATCCGCTAGCCGACGATACGGATGGTATTGAAAAGGCGACCTGGGATGATTACCTTCAAGACGGCATACTCACTGCTCTTAAAGTTACGCAAGAGATTTCTGGGCAAAGCAAAATCAATGCTCTGGGCTTTTGCGTGGGCGGCACCATGCTGGCCGCGGGCTTAGCCGTCGCGGCGGCCAAAGGTCAAAGTCCGGTGACGTCTTTGACCATGCTGACATCAATGGTCGACTTCAAAGAAACGGGTCCGCTCGGCGTGTTTGTCGATGAGCAGCACGCCAGCCTGCGCGAGCAACAAATCGGCCATGGTGGCTTGATGTCGGCACGCGAGCTTGGCACCACGTTTTCATTTTTGCGACCCAACGAGTTGGTCTGGAACTACGTCGTATCCAATTATTTAAAAGGCGAATCGCCGGTTGCTTTCGATTTATTGTTCTGGAACGGTGACAGCACCAATTTGCCCGGTCCATTTTTTACTTGGTATTTTCGCAACACCTATCTCGAAAATAAATTAAGCCAACCCAACGCGCTGACAAGCTGTGGGGTACCAATCGATTTGCGTCTCGTCAAAGTACCCACTTACCTTTACGGCTCGCGCGAGGATCACATCGTGCCTTGGCATTCGGCTTTTGCCTCGACGGCAATTTTTCCTGGCCCCAATCGTTTTGTGCTCGGGGCTTCTGGACATATCGCTGGGGTGATTAACCCTCCCGCAAAAAACAAGCGCAACTATTGGGTAGGTGAAAAGCCCGTCAAGGGGCACGCTGCCGAAAAATGGTTTGCGCAAGCGACTGAGTACCCCGGCAGTTGGTGGCGCGACTGGGGCGAATGGCTGGCCACGCACAGCGGTAAGCGCGTCAAAGCCCCAAAAACATTAGGTAATCAAACATATCCCGTGCTTGAAGCGGCCCCGGGATCGTATGTCAGGGTTCGAGCAGTCTAGCGTTGGTCAATGTCATGTCAAGACAGCAAAAGGAGATGAGGATGAGTGCAAAGCTAGCGTATGTAACCGGTGGAATGGGTGGTATCGGGACTGCTATTTGTCAGCGTTTGGCAAAAGAAGGCATGACCGTTGTTGCGGGGTGTGGCCCAAGCCGCGACTTTGAACAATGGTTATCTGAGCAGGCTGCACTGGGCTATAAATTTCATGCCTCGGTGGGCAATGTCTCAGACTGGACCTCATGCGAAGCCGCGTTTAAAGCGGTGGTCGCCGATCACGGTCCAGTTGATATTTTGGTAAATAATGCCGGAATTACGCGCGACGGCGTGTTTCGCAAAATGTCTTCAGACGATTGGCGAGCCGTGATGGACACGAACTTAAACAGTTTATTTAATGTCACCAAGCAAGTGATCGAAGCCATGGTTGATCGCGGTTTTGGTCGTATCATCAACATCAGTTCGGTCAATGGTCAGAAAGGTCAGTTTGGGCAATCAAACTACGCTACGGCAAAAGCGGCGATCCACGGTTTTTCGATGTCACTGGCACAAGAGGTGGCCAGTAAAGGCGTAACGGTCAATACGGTGTCGCCTGGCTATATTGGTACCGATATGGTTCGTGCGATTCGCCCCGACGTTCTTGAAAAGATCGTGGCAACCATCCCGGTTAAGCGTCTTGGGCGCCCAGAAGAAATCGCCTCGATCGTGGCCTGGATTGCGTCTGAAGAATCAGGGTTTTCAACCGGCGCTGATTTTTCGCTGAACGGCGGTTTACACATGGGTTGAGGTGAGGGGCTGTTGGCGCTGTCGACAGCCCGTAAATGGTTATTACACAGTAATTTTGGAGACATGCATGACCGAAGCGGCAACAGACGCATCCGTACGTCTGATAAAAAAATATCCCAATCGTCGTCTTTACGATACACAAACTAGCACTTACATCACGTTGGCAGATGTCAAACAGTTAGTTCTTAAAAATGAGTTGTTTAAGGTGGTCGACGCCAAGTCTGCCGAAGATCTTACGCGCAGTATTTTGCTGCAAATCATCCTCGAAGAAGAAAGCGGTGGTATGCCGATGTTTTCGTCGGTGATGCTGGCGCAAGTGATACGCTTTTATGGTCATTCGATGCAAGGAATGATGGGGACTTACCTCGAAAAAAACATCCAGACGTTTATGGAAGTACAAGATCGGCTGGCGGATCAATCAAAAGGTTTGTTTGGTAATAATCAGTTGTCGCCCGAGGCTTGGACTCAATTTATGAGTGGGCAAACCCCCGGCATGCAAAACATGATGAACTCGTATGTTGAGCAAAGTAAAGACTTGTTTGGACAGATGCAAGACAAGTTGCAAGAGCAAGCGCGTGCAATGTTTCCGGCCTTTCCGTTTGCTGCAGGTGGTACTGGCGAAAAAGCGAAATCTTAAGTGTTAAAGGTTAAGTACATACTTGCCACGTAATCCTCTATGCGAAGGTTACGTGGCTTTTTTAATTCAGACGATGCCCGCTGTTGAACCGAGTCGTACTCGATGTTTCAAAAGAGGCCTTCAGATCTTGTCTTTACTTATCTTCAGCGATTTTTTTCGCAATGTGATCAAGTGCCTCTTGCACTTGATCAATCAAGATCAAGCAAAGCTGACCAGGCTTGAGCTTGGCCAAGGCCGTGTCAATCGCAAGAAATTCACCGCGAATCTCTTGAATTTCTTTGGTGCGTGAAACATTTTTCAAGCCCAGTTGCAGTAACGCTAAGACTTCGCCATCTTCACGACCGCGCTGACACTGGTCTTGATACAAAATCGCTTCATCAAAAATCTCACCCAAAATCTCGGTTTGACGTGAGATGTCTTCGTCACGCCGATCACCCGCGCCACTAATGACAACCGTACGTTTGGTGGCAGGCATACTTTCAATCGCTTGCACAAGCGCTTGAACGGCATCGGGGTTATGGCCGTAGTCGGCGATGATCGTGCCGCCACGATAGTCAAAGACGTTAAATCGTCCGGGGGCAGTTTGGGCGTCATTGACAAAGGTGGCCAAGCCAGCTTCGATTGTTTTCCAACTCAGTCCCAAGGCCCAGGCTGCAGCGACAGAGGCCATGGCATTTTCGATCTGAAAGCTGATCGTGCCGTTACGTGTCAGGGGGATGGTACTGAGGGCAATCGGATGGTCTTGCCCCGCTTCGCTGCAAACAAGTTGGCCGTTTTCACAGAACACCACACGTTTACCTTGCGCACGATGCGTGTTCAAAACTGGATGGTGGCGATCAAGGCTAAAAAAGATGATTGTGCCAGGGCAGGCCTCTGCCATTTTTGCAACCATTGGATCGGCGGCGTTGAGCACCGCGGTACCGTGCGGCGCCACGTTTTGCACAATGACGCGCTTCACTAAGGCCAGCGAATCCGCAGTAGTAATAAAGTTCATGCCGAGGTGGTCGCCCACACCGATGTTGGTGACGATCGCGACATCGCAGCGGTCAAAGGCCAGGCCTTCGCGCAAAATACCGCCTCGTGCTGTTTCAAATACCGCAGCATCTACGTCGGGGTGTAGCAACACGTTGCGCGCGCTGCGCGGCCCACTGCAGTCGCCGGTGTCGATGCAGCGCTGTTCGATGTACACGCCATCTGAGTTTGTCATGCCCACCCGTTTTCCACTGGTGCCCAGCAAGTGTGCAGTCAGACGCACGGTCGTGGTTTTGCCATTGGTGCCAGAGACCGCGACAACCGGTACGCGCGCGTTGTCGCCTGCGGCAAACATACTTGAAATAATCGCTTCGCCAACTGGACGAGGTTTTCCAAACGAAGGACTGATATGCATGCGCAAGCCCGGTGCAGCGTTGATTTCTACAATGCCAGCGCGCTGCTCTTCCATCGGTTTCAAAATCGTTTCGGCGACAAGGTCTACGCCCGCGATATCGAGGCCGACCATTTGTGCTGCCGTCACCATACGCGCTGCGAGTTCAGGATGAACTTCATCGGTGACGTCGGTTGCGCTTCCGCCCGTGCTTAAGTTTGCATTGTTACGCAGTAAAACGCGCTTGCCTTTTTCAGGAATCGCTTGGGCGTTGAGGCCTTGGGTGGCAAGTGTGGCCAAGGCAATTTCGTCAAAACGAATTTTTGTTAACGCCGTGGCGTGGCCGTCGCCGCGCAAAGGATCTGCGTTGACCTGATCAACGAGTTGCGCCACCGTGTGTTGACCATCGCCGATGACAGTAGGTGGGTCGCGTCGTGCGGCGGCGATCAGTTGATTGCCGATCACCAACATCCGAAAATCGTGACCAGGAATATATTGCTCGACAATGACGTCACGGCTGATTTCTGAAGCGACTTTAAACGCGGCGTTTAATTGCTCGCGCGTTTCGATATTGACAGCAACCCCTTTGCCCTGATTGCCGTCGCGCGGTTTTACGACAACCGGTAAGCCAATTTTATTGGCGATGTCCCAACCTTGATTTGCGTCTTCGACGACAAAGCCTCGTGGTAC
>CANKOW010000179.1 GCA_947484295.1 Alcaligenaceae bacterium
CACAGGACCAAGAGCACTGCGCTTAACAGACGCAGGGCTTTGTTTTGGTCGATTCGGCTGATAGGGCTTACATGGTTTATGGCGCTCATGCTCTCACCATAATGAGCCAGTGATCAGCAAGCAACGCTGCAAACAACAAGGATAGATACAAGATCGAAAAGCGAAAGAACTTACGGGATAGTTCGTCGCTATAGACCCGATAAAGTTGGAACGCATAGCCAATGAAAATCAGACCTAAGACCACTGCAGCAACCAGATACAACCAGCCACTCATGCCAACGATGTAGGGCAATAAGGTGGTGGCGAGTAAGGCAAAGCTGTAAAGAAGAATATGCAAACGGGTGAATTTCTGGCCGTGGGTAATCGGCAGCATCGGCAAGCCTGATTTTGCGTAGTCGTTGGTGCGATACAGTGCCAACGCCCAAAAGTGAGGGGGTGTCCAGATAAAGATGATTAACACCAGCAGCCAAGCCTCGGCAGGCACCGCATCGGCCACAGCGGCCCAACCGAGGGCAGGAGGCATAGCGCCCGAAAGACCGCCAATGACAATATTTTGTGGGGTGCGGGGTTTGAGGATGACGGTGTAGATCACCGCATAGCCCACAAACGTCGCAAAGGTCAGCCACATCGTTAATGGGTTGACCCACCAGTACAAGACAAACATGCCGATGCCACCCAACAGACCTGATAAGGCCAGCACTTGTGCGGTTGAGATTGACCCGGTGGCCGTTGCGCGGCGTGCGGTGCGCAGCATGCGGGCGTCGACCTGTTGCTCGATGAGGCAGTTCATGGCGAAGGCAGCTGCGGCCAACAGCCAAATGCCAAGCGTTGCGGCCAGCACACGCCTAGCATCGGGCAGCTCAGGTGTGGCCAAAAACATCCCAATGACTGCGCAAAATACCGCCAATTGCGTGACGCGTGGCTTTGTCAGCACAAGATATTGGCGCAAGAGGCCAAGGTTCGCGGCGGTCGTGCTCGTCATGGTTGGTGTTTTAAGTAGCGTGAACGCGATTGTACCGACAAGCGCTGAGGTTGCGGTTTGCCCAAGCGCGTCAACAAGGTGACCACACCAAGAACCAGCCCTGCGGCGCCGCCGTTATGCAAGACGGCGATCAAAAGTGGCCATTGAAAAAAGATCGTGGTGAGCCCTGTGAGCAATTGTGCCAATAATAAACACAACACCAAGGTCGCTGGGCCACGCAGTCCGGCATCTGCGCGCAACCGCCAACCCAACCAGCCCCAAAAACCAAACACAATCCAGGCGGTGTTTCGGTGCACCCAATGAATCGCCGTCAGGGCGGGCTGTGAAATCATCTCACCATTTGGCATCTCGCCTAAGCCCCTGACCAACGCAAAGCCGCTAGCGAGGTCCATCTCAGGCAACCACTCACCATGGCACATCGGAAAATCCATACAGGCTAACGCGGCGTAGTTGGTACTGACCCAGCCTCCTAGCCCGATTTGTATGAACAGTAAGGCAAGTCCAAGCGCCGCCCAGCCGCGGTAATGACCGAGTTCAACCGAAACAGGTGGATGCGTGCGCTCACGCGCTGCCAGCCAAGTCATGAGCGCCAGCAAACTCATGCCGCCTAAGAGGTGCACGGTCACCACGGCGGGCATCAATTTGTGTGTGACCGTCCAAGCACCAAAGGCCCCTTGCACACACACCGCGATTAGGGTAACGAAGGCTAACGTTGACGAGCGCCCAAATGTTGCGCGATGGCGCCAGGCCATCCAGGTAATCGCAATAATCAGCAGCCCAAGCAGACTACCCACGTAGCGGTGCACCATCTCGATCCACGCCTTGGGTAAGGTGACGGGGCCGTCTGGCATGACTTGCACCGCCTCGCGTATGGATTGAAGCGCCCCAAGCGGGGTCACGCTGCCATAGCAGCCGGGCCAATCTGGGCAACCTAAGCCCGAGTCGGTCAGGCGAACAAACGCCCCAAACATGATCAGATCAAGCGTCAGAAACCACGTCAAAAATATAATCTTTCTGTACCGGCGCCGCTTAGTTTCGGCCGACTGGTCTGCCACTTCCTTGGCAGACAGCGTGAAGAGGTTCGCCGTTGACATCAGCCGATCCTTGAGAGATAGACAAGCTTGCGAATGTCTGTTCTGACCTTCTCGGGCTCAGCATTCGCGGGATATTGCATAATCAAGTTAGCGTGTGGATCGATAATCCACATTGGTTCAGCCAACGCTTTTGCTGCGACGTTGGATGAAGCCGGTGCAGTACCGGAGGGCGTCACGGCGCTTGCCCCAGTGGTGCTTGCGCTGGTGCTGGTGCTAGTGCTAGTGCTAGTCCTAACCGAAGCTGACTCTGCCAGCAAAAACGCTTTTAATTGCTCTGGCTGCACCCGCAGCATGACGGTGCCTTTGTACGCTTCGAGCACTCTTTCGGGTACTGGCGCATCATCGGTAATAAACCACACGCGCGCTAAGCGCTCAACATTTTTACCTTGGCTAGCGTGCGAGTTGCGCAAAATAAATAGTTTGCGCGCGCAGGCATCTTGGCAATCACCGCCATCGGCTGCGATCAATAGCCACTTACCCTTGAGTGAAGCAACATCAAACGGATTACCGTCTAGTGTGGTGGCTTGCAACGCAGTGCTAGCGGGTATTGGGCGCTGTGGTTCAATCAGCGTGCCATAGGCCACGCTTCCGTCTGGGCGCCAGTCGGGATTGAAATACGCCACTACGGCAGCAAGAATAGGTGCAAGGCTAATTAAGATGATTAACACCAAAGGGGTGCGCGAACGGGGGCTTGGAGGGGTAGGCAAAGTCATACTGGTCCGAAAGAAAAAGGGCTAGGGCCGACGTTTGAGTCGCCAGGCAAAAACCAACAAAGCAAACAAACAAATAGCGGCAAAGCCGAACCACTGCGTCGCATAACCAAGATTTTTATCCGCATCGACAGAGGGCTCTGGCCACACGCGTATCAAACCATCATTCGCGCGACTTGTCTGCATTAACACCACAGGTAATAGATTTAAACCGCTTTGCTCTGACAGCTCAGCAAGCGATAAGTTCTGCACACGTGGAAGCGTTCCGGTCTCTAGCTTAGAGCTGGTCGTTGTTCGGCTGTCCGACGAAGTCGTGCTTTTGGAAAAGGTTAGGCGACTAGCTTTGTTTGAGGACCAAAGCTCAAACAGTTTAGGGACGCGTTGAACGAGTTCGCCTTGAATGACTTGCATTTCACTTGAGGTAGCAATGATAGGTGCTTGCTGTGCGCCCAATGGCCTGGCAAACCAACCCCGCAACACAAGCACCGCGCGGCCATCTGCTAAGGCTAACGGGGTCGCTAACCACAAGCCGGGTCGGCCCTCGAGATTACGATTGTCGAGCAATACGCTCAGGTCGTCGCGCCAAGTGCCTTCAACCTGAGCAGGAGTCCAGTTTTTTATCGGCTGTGGCTCAAGGACGCGGGCGTTTAGGTTTAGCGTACTTGCCGACCGGCCTTGCTCAATGTTTTGGGCAATTTTGCGGCGTTCGGCCGCACGATCAAGCTGCCAGAACCCAAGGGCAACACAGGCAGCGGCCACAGCGACTAGCAGCAGCCCTGCAAAGATGGTGCGTGTATTGAGTGCGGATCGCGGCATGTCTGCGATAATTCCTGCTTTAGGTGGAGAACATCGTGCGTTTTGTGGTGATTCTGATATTTGTCGGCATCTTAGGCAGTTTAGCGTCCGCTCTGTTTTATCTCATGCGCGACAAGGGAACCTCGAGCAAAACTGTTAACGCTTTGACTGTCAGAATCGGCATGTCAGTGGTCTTGTTTTTGTTTCTGTTGTTCTCGTACTGGATGGGCTGGATCGAGACAACGGGGTTTAAATCCTGAACCGACAATGCTAGGGGCGCCTTTTTTTTACAGGTTAGGGCATATTTTTGTCAGGCTTAAAGCAAAAAAAGCCGGCTTTGCCGGCTTTTTTCTTTGTTAAAGCCGCGTTGGCCGAACTAGAACCAGTACACAAACAGGTACAAGCCCAACCAAACAACGTCAACAAAGTGCCAATACCAGGCTGCGCCTTCAAAACCAAAGTGGTGATCGTATCTGAAATGCCCCTTCATCATGCGCACAAGAATCACGGTCAACATCGTCGCGCCTAACAACACATGAAAGCCATGAAAACCAGTCAACATATAAAACAACGAGCCATACGCACCTGAGTTGAACTTTAAGTTCAAGTCGGTGTAAGCGTGGTAGTACTCATAACCCTGTAGGCCCACGAAGATAAAGCCCAACACAATCGTAGCAAACAACCAAAACTTAGCTTTCGCCCGATGGTCTGCAATCAACGCGTGGTGAGAGATGGTTAAGGTCACGCCTGAGGTCAAAAGAAGTGCGGTGTTAATTGTCGGCAACCAAAAAGGTCCCATGGTTTGAAACGACTCAACCACACCTGCTGGGCCAAGATTAGGCCAAACTGCATTGAAATCAGGCCACAACAGCAGTTTATGATCTAGGTCACCCAGCCAAGGCAAGGTAATCGTGCGGGTGTACCAAAGGGCTCCGAAAAAAGCACCAAAGAACATCACCTCAGAGAAAATAAACCAGCTCATGCTCCAGCGATATGACATATCGATGCGCTTACTGTTTAAACCAGCCTCGGATTCTTGAATCGCGTCACCAAACCAGTAATACAACACGACAAACAACCCAAGCAAACCTGCGAGCACCACCCATTTAGCAACGTCGATGCCGTTAATCCAGGCCGACGCGCCAAACATCACCACCATCAGCGCAATACTTGCGCATACTGGATGTTTTGAATCAGCGGGTACGTAGTAGTAAGGTGCTACGTTGCCGTGGGTAGAGTGGGGTGCACTCATTTTGTTCTCCAAACTTACAAAATATGATTGTTAATACTAAGTCAACTGACTGATCGCCCAGCCCGCAAGCTTCACCAAGCCCACGACAAAGATAACTGTCAACAAAATCCCGGCAATAAAAATATGTACGGGATTAAGTTTCGCAATATCCTCTTGATATCCAGAGCCCTTCCGCACACCAAATAGCGCCCAAAGAACCGCCTTTAGTGTTTGAAAAAAACTCAATTTCCGCTGAGCAATTTCTTTCAAATCATCGCTCATACGGATTTCTCACCCATCAAGAAAAATAATGTAAATAAATCTGCCTACCTGCTGTGTAAGCAAAAAAGGCAAACCCGACCATACCCAGTAATAACCCAGTCCGACGATTTTTACGGCGCTGCTCTTCAGTTGGCATTGTATTGACCTTACTTCACTTCTGGGGGTGTTTCGAAGGTATGGAACGGAGCAGGTGAAGGCACTGTCCACTCTAGGCCTTCAGCACCTTCCCAAGGCTTGGCAGCAGCTGGGGTACCTTTACCTGCGTACGCTTTCAGAATGATATACAAGAACAATAACTGTGATACCCCAAACCAAAACGCGCCAATCGTTGCGATCTGATGAAAATCAGTGAACTGAGCTGCATAATCGGCGTAACGACGAGGCATGCCTGCCAAGCCCATAAAGTGCATTGGGAAAAATGTGATGTTGAACGAAATCATGCTCGACCAAAAGTGAATCTTGCCCAATCTTTCGTCGTACATATAACCACACCACTTTGGCAGCCAGTAATAGGTGCCGGCAAACAAGGCAAACAGCGAGCCCGCCACCAACACGTAGTGAAAATGCGCGACCACATAATAGGTGTCATGCACCTGAATATCAATTGGCGCCATTGACAAAATTAAGCCCGTGAAGCCACCCAGCGTAAAGACAAAGATGAAGCCCACCGAAAACAACATGGGGGTCTCGAACGTCATCGAGCCTTTCCACATGGTGGCCACCCAATTAAAGATTTTGACACCGGTAGGAATTGCAATCAGCATCGTAGCGTACATGAAATACAGCTGACCTGTAACGGGCATACCCGTCGCAAACATGTGATGCGCCCACACAATAAACGATAGGATCGCGATCGAAGCTGTGGCGTAAACCATTGAGGCGTAACCAAAAAGTTGTTTACGCGCAAAGGCCGGGATAATGGCTGAGACGATGCCGAAGGCCGGCAAAATCATAATGTAAACCTCGGGATGCCCGAAGAACCAGAAAATATGTTGGTACAGAACTGGGTCGCCACCAACAGCAGCGTTAAAAAAACCAGTGCCAAAATGACGGTCGGTGAGCACCATGGTGATTGCCGCAGCCAACACTGGCATCACAGCAATCAGCAAGTAAGCGGTGATCAACCACGTCCAGCAAAATAAAGGCATTTTCATCAGTGTCATGCCGGGCGCGCGCATGTTCAAGATGGTGACCACGATATTGATCGAGCCCATAATCGATGAAGCGCCCATCAGGTGCATCGCAAAAATGGCCATATCCATCCCGGGACCCATTTGTAGGGTCAAGGGGGCGTAGAGCGTCCAACCTGCAGCGGTGGCGCCGCCGGGCACAAAGAACGAAGCGGTGAGTAACGCGCCAGCAACGGGCAACAACCAAAAACTGAAGTTGTTCATGCGGGCAAACGCCATGTCAGCGGCGCCAATTTGCAGCGGTACCATCCAGTTAGCAAAGCCAACAAAGGCCGGCATGATCGCGCCAAACACCATGATCAGGCCATGCATGGTCGTAAACTGATTAAAAAGTTCTGGGCGAAAGAACTGCAGCCCCGGCTGAAATAGCTCGGTGCGCAGCAGCAGGGCGAGCGTGCCCCCTTCTAGCAACATCGCAAAAGAAAAGATCAGGTACATCGTACCGATATCTTTATGGTTGGTCGCAAACAACCAACGACGCCAGCCGTGTGGCATGTGGTGGGCGTGGTCGTCGTGCGCATGGTCATGGCCGTGACTGTGGCCTGAAACTTGATCTGGTGTAACGCTGCTCATAGTTGACTCCTATCCTGCTTTTACGGTAACTGCACACCAGGTGCAGTCATCAGCCTGTCTAATCGAATATGTCGAAACTTAACGTGCGGACTTGACGTCGGCCGGCGAAATAACTGGGTCTTGACCTTTTCCGGCATTGCTCCAAGAGGATCGCGTAAACGTAATCACTGAAGCGATTTCAACATCATTAAGCTGGCCACCAAAGGCCGCCATTGCCGTACCTTGCTTGCCTTTGAGCAAAATCTGAATTTGCTCGGCTTTAGGACCCAA
>CANKOW010000180.1 GCA_947484295.1 Alcaligenaceae bacterium
CAACGAGTTGGGTGAGTTGGACTCAGCTCGAAAGCTTTAGCGCCTGGCACAACACTGAGTTTGCGACGCTAGGTAACGGTATGAAAGGCAATAGCACCCGTTTGTCGGTCAACAGCCCACTGCACACTCGCCACATTCAGAATTTGTCTGATATGGCCAAAGAAGGCCTGTTTGTCTACAAGGGACGTGCCAACGCTGCCGACCCCACGTTTGTGGCTGGCGAGTGTGCGATGACCACAGGTTCATCGGCCTTGTATGGCAACGTGAAGCGTAACGCCAAATTTGCTTTCGGCACTTCGACGCTGCCGTATTACTCAGATGTGCAAGGCGCGCCGCAGAACACGGTGATTGGTGGTGCGAGTTTATGGGTGATGGCGGGTAAAAAAGCCGACGAATATACAGGCGTTGCGCAGTTTTTTGATTTCTTGTCGCGCCCTGAAGAGGCGGCTAAAAGTCATCAACGTACTGGCTATTTGCCACTGACGATCGCCTCGTTTGAGCTAACTGAGAAATCAGGATTTTATAAAGCTAATCCTGGTACAGATATTTCAGTGACGCAGATGATTCGCAAAACGACTGACAATTCGCGCGGTATTCGGTTGGGTAATTTTCTACAGATCCGTACCGTGGTTGACGAAGAACTCGAGCAAGTCTGGGCAGGTAAAAAAGCCGCCAAAGACGCACTTGATTCAATCGTTAAACGCGGCAACGAATTGCTTGAGCGTTTTGAGAAAGCCAATCCTTAAGGCTACGCACAGCGAAAGTGATGGGGCCGGCGTTGGCCTCATTGCTTTTTAGTTTATGGAAAAAAAAGTTCGTTTTAAATCGCGTTGGTTACCTTGTGTGCTGCTTGCACCCCAGCTAGCAATCGTCTTGGTTTTTTTCTTCTGGCCTGCCGGTCAAGCCCTGTATCAAAGTGTGCTGCAAGAAGATGTCTTTGGGATCTCGCGCGAATTCGTCGGCATGCAAAATTTTTCACGGCTGTTTAATGATCCGCTTTATCTCGAATCATTTCAAACCACGGCCGTATTTTCAGTATTGGTTGCCGTGTGTGGTTTGACGCTCGCCTTGCTGCTCGCAGTGATGGCCGATCGCGTCTGGCGGGCCGCTAGTGTGTATAAGACGCTGCTCATTTGGCCCTACGCAGTTGCGCCTGCTGTAGCCGGTGTCTTGTGGTTGTTTTTGTTTGCTTCACCCATGGGCGTCATTGCTTTTGCCCTGCGTTGGTTGGGTGTGGACTGGAATCATCTGCTAGATAGCCGTGATGCCATGACGCTGATCGTAGTGGCCGCAGTCTGGAAGCAAATTTCTTACAATTTTTTGTTCTTTTTGGCGGGTTTGCAGTCGATTCCAAAGTCCTTGCTTGAAGCCGCCTCGATCGACGGGGCCGGTCCTTGGCACCGCTTTCGCACGATTGTGTTTCCGCTGTTGTCACCCACCACGTTTTTTTTGCTGGTGATTAACGTGGTGTACGCATTTTTTGACACCTTTGCCATCATCGATGCCACCACCCATGGTGGTCCAGGCAAAGCGACTTCGATCTTGGTTTATAAGGTTTATTACGATGGCTTCAAGGCCATGGACATGGGAAGCTCTGCCGCACAGTCGGTGATTTTAATGTTCATTGTGGTGTGCCTGACGGTTGTACAGTTTCGTTTCATCGAACGCAAAGTGCAATACGCATGAGCGGATCAAAAAAATCGTATATGCCTGAACGGATGAATCATCGTGATTGAAAGGCGTCCCGCACTAACGGTGCTATCTCACTTGGTATTGTTGCTAGGTGTGTTAATCGTGGCGTTTCCGGTGTACGTGACGATCGTCGCCTCAACCCAAACGACTGCACAAATTACACAAGCGATCCCGATGTCTTTGGTGCCCGGCGAGCATATGCTCGACACCTATCGGGTTGCGTTGTTTGGCGGCAGTACCGAGTCGGGTGGGCGCATTTCACCGGCCTGGCCGATGATGTGGGTCAGCTTAGTCAGCGCGCTTTTAATTAGCATCGGAAAAATCACCATCTCAATGCTCTCGGCCTTTGCCATTGTCTATTTTAGGTTTCCGTTTCAGGGTCTGGTTTTTTGGATGATTTTTATTACCCTAATGCTGCCAGTTGAAGTGCGTATCGGCCCTACCTACGAGGTGGTGTCCAATCTCGGTATGCTGAACTCGTACGCGGGGCTGACGGTGCCCTTGATGGCGTCTGCCACAGCAACTTTTTTATTCAGACAGTTTTTTCTGACAGTGCCCGACGAGTTGGTCGAGGCGGCACGTATGGATGGCGCGGGCCCCATGCGATTTTTTTGGGATGTACTGTTTCCGCTTTCACGCACGAGTATCGCGGCGCTGTTCGTGATTCAATTTATTTATGGTTGGAATCAATACTTGTGGCCGTTGCTGGTGACGACAAATGAGAACATGTATCCCGTGGTGATGGGGATCAGGCGTTTGATTTCGGGTGATGCCTACACTGAATGGAACGTTGTGATGGCGACGGCGATGCTGGCCATGCTGCCCCCAGCTCTTGTTGTTGTGCTAATGCAAAAGTGGTTTGTCAAAGGATTGGTCGATTCTGAAAAATAAAACTTCAGTTAAATTGTTCAAGACGTAATTACACGCACCTGAGGTCACCAACACATCAATTGGAGCAAATCTCAGACGCGACATCCAAGTCACAGCATCCAAGTCACAACATCCAAGTCACAACATCCAAGTCACAGAATCCAAGTCACAGAATCCAAGTCACAACACCTTAGTCACAACACCTCGAGCACAAACGGATATGGCCGCCATTTCTTTAAAAAATATCGTCAAGCAGTATGGCGTGGGTAAAGCCGCAGTGCAGGTGATCCATGACGTCTCTGCTGAAATCAGCGACGGTGAGTTTGTCGTGATCGTCGGCCCTTCAGGCTGTGGCAAGTCGACCTTGCTTCGTATGGTGGCTGGCCTTGAAGAGATCACTGCCGGCACCATTTCAATTGGCGCACGCGTGGTCAATGACCTTGAACCCGCCGAGCGTGATATCGCGATGGTGTTTCAAAACTATGCGCTTTATCCGCACATGACGGTCTTTGACAACATGGCGTATGGTCTCAAAATCGCGCGGGTGCCGAAGGATGAGATCCGAGCGCGTGTAGAAAAGGCAGCCGACATCCTTGAGCTCATGCCTTACTTAGACCGCAAGCCACGTGCGCTGTCGGGCGGGCAACGTCAGCGCGTCGCGATGGGCCGAGCAATTGTGCGTCAGCCTCAAGTTTTTTTGTTTGATGAGCCACTGTCTAACCTCGATGCAAAACTGCGGGCACAGACGCGTCTTGAAATTCAAAAGCTGCACCGCGAATTGGGCATCACCTCTTTGTTTGTGACACACGACCAAGTCGAGGCGATGACCTTGGCGCAACGTATGCTGGTCATGAACGCCGGAGTCATGGAGCAGTTCGGTACGCCCGCAGAGGTGTACAACACGCCGGCTAGTACATTTGTGGCCAGCTTTATCGGTTCGCCCCCAATGAACTTGCTTAAGCATGCACCTGGTGCGAGTGAGGGCTCAATCTTGGGGATCCGGCCCGAACATCTTGAGGTCGGTAGTGAAGGCTGGGCCTTAACGGTCGAGGGGATCGAACTCTTGGGTGCCGAGCGTTTGTTGTATTGCCGCCTGCAGGACGAAGCGCTGATCGTGCGTATTCACGAAGAGCAACAAGCGCCAAAGATAGGCAAAACAATCTATGCCAAGCCGCGCGCAGAACGTATGCACCGATTCGACGCACGCACAGGCTTGCGCGTCTAAGGGTTTTCTCTAGGGCGCGCAGTGTATGCACGAGGTTCAAGCGTCCTTGGCCTATGTCCGCCTGACGAATGCCTAGCAACACGAGGTATCACTGTGATATCGTGCCGAATTAAGAGATGGGGCTCGATTCATAGAGAGCCCTGCCCACACCGAGACAAAACGAGCGTGATGCAGACTGATTCTTATTTGCCCTTTGAGCCAAAGGTTGCACCCCTACAAAAACTGCCTGCGGGTACCGTGGATTGTCATTTTCACGTGTTTGAAGATGCCGCCAAATATCCCTACACGGCAAACCGCTCGTACACGCCAAGCTTGGCTCCGTGGGCTGCCTTTGAATCGATGAATAATGCCATTGGCGCTGATCGCGCCGTGTTGGTTCACCCCTCAGTCTATGGCCATGATCATGCCACGCTCTATGACACGTTGCGCGCGCATCCTGAGCGCTTACGTGCTGTTGGTGTCTTGCCGTTGGATGTGTCCGACCGAGAGATTGAAAAATTGCATCAGGCCGGTACCCGTGGGACCCGTCTCAATATTTTGTTTGCGGGTGGCGGTCAATTGAGTGATGCCGAAAGCTTGGCAAAACGCTTGAAGCCGTTTGGTTGGCATATCCAGTTTTTAGTAGATGTGGCGGCGCAGCCAGAGATCCCAGCCTGGGCTGCCAAATTGGGTGTGCCAGTTGTCTTTGATCACTTCGGTCATCCTTCAAGACCCGACGTCAATGACGCGGGTTTTAAGAACGTGTGTGCCTTGGTAAAAGAGGGGATCGCTTGGGTGAAGTTGTCTGGTGCGTACCGCGTTGTTGAGCCTGCCGCGAAGTGGGCTGCGATTCAAGGGTTCGTGGATGCCTTACTCGCCACGCGCACTGATCGTCTGGTGTGGGGCACAGACTGGCCTCATCCGAATATCCCAGCGCCCATGCCCAATGATGGTGATATCGCCGACGCAGTTTTTAAGTGGTTGCCCGACGCAGCTTTACGGCAACAGATTCTTGTTAATAACCCAGAAGTTTTGTATGACTTCGCCCCCTTTATCAAAAACGTTTAACTTTTAAAACCGGAGACTCTATGAAACGTCGTCATTTATTTGCACTTTCGGCCTTGGTTGCCGCAACCTTTGCGTTGGGCGCACCCACGCAAGCCTTGGCTCAAAAGACTATTCTAAAATTTGGTTGGACCACAGTTGACAGCCCGACTGACCCTTACACCGTAGGTGCAAAGGCCTTTAAGAAAGCTGTTGAGGCTAACTCTAAAGGTTCAATAGAGGTGCAGTTGTATCCTAACCGTCAACTGGGCGAAGAGAAACAAGTGATGGAGGCTGTGCGTTTTGGTACGGTTGACATGACGATTATGACTAATGCAGTGATCGCTCAAATTGAGCCTGGGTATCAAGTCAACGATCTGCCCTTTCTGTATTCAAACGAAGAACAGGCGCGCAAAGCCCTTGACGGAAAACTTGGTTCAGAACTGTCAGACCGCTTAGCCAAAAAGAATATGTTGGTGCTAGGTTACATGGAAGGCGGCTTTCGCCAGATGATCAATAATAAAAAGCCTGTTTCTGTGCCCGCTGACGTGACTGGCGTCAAGTATCGTGTGATGCAAAACCCGATGTACATCGATATGTTTACGTCCCTAGGTGGCGCGGCCGTGCCGATGGCTTGGGGTGAGGTCTTCACTGCCGTTCAGCAAGGCACGATTGACGGTCTTGAGATCCCGGTCGCTGTAATCGATAGTTCAAAAATGTATGAAGTGACAAAGTTTTTGTCGATGACAAACCACACGTACTCGGCAATTGCGCTGTTGATTTCAAAGCGCACAATGGACAAGTTGACCCCTGAGCAAAAAACGGCCGTGCTCGAAGCAGGCAAAACTGCAACGGCCGAGCAGCGTGCTGCAGCCTTAGTGAATGAGAAGGCACTGCTGACGAGCCTGGCGCAAAAAGGCATGATCATTAACAAGGTGGGTGACGTCGCGCTTTTTCGCAAATCGGTTCAACCGATTTATGATAAATCGCGCGCCGCTGTGGGTGACGCTTTGATTAATCAAGCGCTCGACGCAGTCAAGTAAGTTGGTGCCAAAGAGCGCTCGAGAGCGAGCGCTCTTTTTAAGAATATTTTTGGATTGGAAGAGCGTGATGCGGCGGTTTTTTGACAGGCTCGAAAGCGTTTTGAAGATGACCGCAGTCGTGCTTGTGCTGCTGATGCTCTTGACGCTGAGTGCGCAAGTTTTTTTGCGCTATGTGTTTGGCAAAGCCCTCTCTTGGAGCGAAGAGCTGACCTTGCTTGGCTTTGCCTGGGTGGTGGTCATCTCAACGGTGATTGGTATTCGCCGAATGTCTCACGCACGGATGGATTTGTTGATTGGCTTGTTGCCTAAGTCGCTGCATCGTGCGGCCGATGGCCTCGTCGCTATTTTGATGAGTGCCTTGGGTATTTTTATTGCCTACGCGGGCTCGAACTACCTGATCGAAACGCGCGGTGCAACCTCGGCCGCAGTTGGTTTTCCAATTGAGTTTTTGTATGCTGCGGCGCCCGCTTTTGGCGTGTTGATCGCCTTGTTTTCTTTAGAACGTTTGCTGCCCTGGGCGGAGTCTTTAAATGAGTAGCACCGCTTGGTTGTTGTCGGCAGGATTTGGCGTCTTAATGTTGTTAGGCGTGCCTTTCGCGTTTGCAATTGGCATCGTCGTGGCGCTGTCGTTGCTTGTATCCGGCATCGAGCCCATGCTGTTACCGCAATCCATTGTTGCCGGCACCCAGTCTTTCTCGCTGTTGGCGATCCCCTTCTTCATGTTGGCGGGCGAGTTGATGTCTGCCGGTGGGTTATCGCAGCGTTTAATTAAGGTTGCTGATGTCTTTGTGCGTCATTTGACGGGTGGTTTGGGTTTAGTCACCGTGCTGGCCGCAACGATTTTCGCTGCTATTTCTGGCTCGGCGCCAGCCACCACCGCGGCGATTGGTGCGATCATGATCCCGGCCATGGCCGAGCGCGGCTATGGCAAACCTTTTGCGACGGCTGTTGCGGTGAGCGCCGGTATTTTGGCGCCTTTGATTCCACCTTCGATTGCATTTGTAATTTGGGGTGTGATCGCCGAGCAGTCAATCTCGCGCTTGTTTAGTGCGGGTATTTTGCCTGGCTTGTTGATGGCGGCTGGGCTGATGGTGGTGTGCTGGTGGCATGCTAAAAAACACAAGATCCCGACCCAACCACGTGCGACCATGGCAGAAATACGCGCGGCTCTGCGCGACGGTATTTGGGCTCTGCTTGCACCCGCTATTGTTTTAGG
>CANKOW010000181.1 GCA_947484295.1 Alcaligenaceae bacterium
GTGAAAACACCAGCCTCTATCAAAAACTTTGAACTGATCACCATCGCAATGATTGTGGCCTCGGTCGTGGTGTTTGCTTATCAAAATACAACCACCAAACTCTTTGGGCCAACCGCGGCGGTGTATGTCACGACCTGTGTGATCATGAATTTGTTTCTGATCTATACGATCACAAAGGCAAAAAGTACCGTATCCCGGATATTTTTTGGCATTACAACCGGCTTAGGCATCGCGTTTGCGATCACCTCGCTGTTTGGCGTTTCACCTATTCCGATGAAAGTAGCTGTCGGGGTCGCCGCCTATCTGTATATTTATTTGATCGTGGCGTTTGCGTCGCTGTATTTATTGTTCTCGCCTGCAAGCACTAAATGGCTGCATAGCGAAGATCCTATCGAAGCTGACTAAGTCGACTGCTTTTGCCCATCGAAACCCTTAGACTGACTGACGGCCGACCAATATCACTGGTTTGCGCTTGTGCGCACAGTTGGCAGTAAAAGGGTCACCAGCCAACACACAATTAACATGACGGCTGACCCGAGTAGGGCGTACAGTAACCCACCCCACTGGTACAACAGCCCCGACAGTAGGGTGCCTAGTAGACGCCCAAAGGCATTTGCGGCGTAATAAAAACCAACATCTTCGGCGGCCTTTTCAGAGCCTGCATACGCCAAAATCAGGTACGAATGCACCGAAGAGTTCACCGCAAAGGCAAAGCCAAAGACGCCTAGGCCGCCCACCACCACCCACTCTAAGTGGGGCACATTGAACCAGACGGCCAGCACAAGCCCGATCGGCACAAGGGCCAACAGCAACGACCACAGCCTTGCCGCCGGCACCTCTGTCGTTAAGCCATCTGTGCTGCGGCGCACGAGCGAAGGTGCGATCGCCTGAACCAACCCGTAGCCAATTGTCCATAAGGCCAAAAACCCGCCTACCATGGTGAAGGTCCAGCCAGAAGCGTATAAAAATACGGGCACACCCACCACAAACCAAACGTCACGCGCACCAAACAGCGCCACGCGCGCCGCCGCCAGCAAATTAATCGCACGACTTTTGGCGAATAATTCTTTGGCTGACTTGGACGCTTTGCTTTTGCCCATCAGGGGCGGCAAACTCAGCACAACGGCCACAAAGATAACCGCCAATAGAGCTGCCATCGCCCACAACGCACCGCGAAAACCCAACAGATCCAACAAAAGCCCGCCAATAAAAAAACCAACCCCCTTCATGGCGTTTTTGCTGCCGGTAAACCACGCTACCCATTTGAATAGCTGACCGCTGGCCTGGCCTGCCGTAATTTTGATGGCTGACTTGCTCGCCGTTTTAGTCAAATCTTTGGCGACTCCACAAACACCTTGCGCCCCGATGACCCACGCCACCGACATCGCCGCTGTCCAGTCTGGCGACAAAAACGATAACAATAAAAAGCCCAGAATTTGCGTCGACAGCCCGACGGTCAACATCCGTGTGATGCCGTAGCGAGTTGCCAACCAACCACCAATCAGGTTCGCTAGAACCCCTGCCGCTTCGTACAATAAAAACAAAAACGCCAACGTAAATGGCGAATAGCCTAAGCGATAAAAGTGCAATAACACCAACATGCGTAAGGCGCCGTCGGTCAGCGTAAAGCCCCAATAGGCGGCGGTGACGATGCCGTAGTTTCTTGCAGCAGCGGGATTGGTGGTCGTCACCTAGGCCTAGATTCCCTGCTGTTGCATATGACAGGCCAGGTCCACCATGCGGCAGGCGTAGCCCATTTCATTGTCATACCAAGCGTAAACCTTGAGCATTGTGCCGGCGGTCACCATGGTTGATAGGGCATCAACGATTGAGCTACGTGTGTCGCGCGCATAGTCGGCGCTGACTAAGGGGCGGGTTTCGTATCCAAGGATACCGGCTAACGCACCTTGCGCAGCTTGAGCAAACAAGCCATTCACCTCTTGAGCCGTAGTTTCGCGCTGCAACTCAAACACACAGTCGGTCAACGAGGCGTTTAAGACCGGCGCACGCACAGCGTGGCCGTTTAGTTTGCCCTTGAGCTCAGGATAAATCAACGCGATCGCAGTTGCACTGCCAGTGGTCGTCGGTGCCAGACTTAACATCGCACTACGCGCACGACGTAAATCTTTATGTGGTGCATCGACCATCAAATTAGTGTTTGTTGGGTCATGAATCGTCGTGATCTGACCGTGCTTAATGCCGATCGACTCGTGGATGACTTTCACGACGGGCGCTAGGCAGTTCGTGGTGCACGAGGCGGCGGTCACGATCGGGTGTTGGGCAGGGTCGTACAAGTGTTCGTTGACACCTACGACCACGTTTAAAACATTACCGACTTTAACGGGTGCTGCGACGATCACTCGCTTGGCCCCACGATCAAGATGCCCTTGCAAGGTTTCGGGGGTTAAAAATTTACCCGTACATTCAAGCACGACTTCAACACCCATGTCACCCCAAGGGATCTCGGCAGCTGTGGCGTGCGATGAAAACGACAGCGACCGATCGCTAATACGTATCGCATGTTCATTTTCAACTTGAATGTTTGCACGCCAACGGCCTTGCACGCTATCAAATTCAAGCAAATGCGCGGTGGCTAAGGCACCGCCTTTAAGTTCATTCAGGTGCACAACCTCAAGTCGGTTGCCCGCGCGCGGATCATCACTTTGCCGTTCGGCGGCGCCCATCGCTGCCCGCAGCGCCAAGCGCCCAATTCGTCCGAGACCATTGATGCCGACTTTCATGTTGAATCCTAGTGATCGCCTGACGGTAAAAACGTAACCCCCTAATTATAAAGGACAAGTTTGACATTTTGATGACTGATCACGGTAGTGTTATGGTTAGCCTTGTTTGGTTCATTCAAAAATTTTGTCCCCTATGGCCACCTCATATCAAATCAGTGTCCTCGAATTCCTCGCGCAACGAGTGCCCGCACCTACCGAGGTAGACCTCTTCGGTGCGCTCAGCGGCAGCGTGCTCTTCTAAGGTGATATTGTTGCGCCACTCGACGAGGTCTGGAATGCAAACCGAAACTGAACAAGACAAGCGCCTAACCGAACTCGAAATCAAAGTCGGTTTAGCCGACGATTTGATCGATCAACTCAACCAGACGCTTTTTAGGCAACAACAGCAAATTGAGTTTTTAGCCAAAGAGCTTGCCAGCCTGCGGCAGCAGATGCCCCACGAGCGCAACACACAGTTACCAAGTCTGCGCGACGAATTGCCACCGCACTACTAACGAAACGATGGCTTTTGCGCGACCAAGCAGATCGCTTCAATGACTGCAGCACTATATGAGATCCAAACAGCGAAGGTGTGGGTCGCTTAACTCATCTGCTATCGGTCAGCCAAGTTGTTGACGCGCTGCCAGGTTCTTATCCATCACCGTTTTGAATAATACACTTTGCAGCCAGCCCTCAAGCCAGGCTCGCGTCGCTGGCCACAAGTCTTGCGCAAACCAAACCGGATCAACCGCGGCAAATTGCCGCACAAATGGAAAAATCGCCACATCGCTTAGGCAGGCCGTTTGCCCCCCAAGATAAGGGGTAAGCGTCAAGCGCCATTCAAGCTCAACAATTAAACAAGCGAGCGCCTGCTCGCGGTAATACTCAGCATCAAACTTTGGATAGCGCTCGGCATATTTATAACGATCAAGCCAGTGTTTAAAGTCAGAATCATTGAGCTGAACCAGCTTCAACTGCTCGGGTTGATCAGCCTGCAGTAACCACCCTTGCGGATCATGCTGCCCAAGCGCCCAACGCATAATCGCCAAGCTTTCTTCTAGCACTAAGCCATCCGCACAATGCAGTACAGGCACCGTGCCCTTCGGTGACACCGCCAGCATGGCTGCAGGCTTATCGCGCAAACTGATCTCGACCAAATCAACCTGCATACCCGCGCACCACAACGCCATGCGCGCGCGCATCGCGTACGGGCAGCGGCGATATGAATACAAAAATGGTTTAGAAGTTGCTTGCACCCAGTTCTCAGTCTAACTTCAATTGATATGCCCGAGCCGCAGTACCAAAGAACAAAGCCTGCTTTTCGGCCGCCGAATACTTTGCAGCGACGCGCTTAAAGGCGTTCCAGATCACGTGATAATCAACCGAAGCGCGATCAGGCGGAAAATTACTTTCAAACATGCAGCGCTGGGCACCGAACGCTTCAATACAAGAATCAAACAATGGCCCCCAAGCTGCTGCAAGTTGAGTTGAATCAGCAGGCTTAGTCATTTTTTCAAAACCAAAGCCTAAATACGCCATCCCTAAGCCACCGAGTTTGATGTAGACGCTGGGGCACTTTGCCAGTTCATGTATCAAGGTGCGCCACGTGTCGGTTGCCTCCTTTTCTTTTGCCAGATACGTGCGGGTCTTGGCGATCAAGCCGCCGATGTGATTCAAAATAATTGTTGTATCAGGAAAGCTGCGGGCTAGATCAATCACCTCAGGGATCTGATGGTGGTAAATCATTGCATCAAAACTTAGGTTGCGTGGCCCGAGTTCAGCAAAACCTTTACGAAAATCTGGGTCTGACATCAGCTTGGGCGGGATCAGATAACGTCCATTATTCAGTTGCTCATCCGCATCCCATTTGGTAATTAAACGAATGCCTTTAAAGCGCCCGCCGGCAGAGGCAATTTGCGCGTCAAGTAATTGGCCGATTTCTTGACCAAAGGTCAGATCAGCCGAGCCCACAATGCCCGCACAGACTTGCGTTTTGCCATACATCTGGCTTGCTGCAATGGCCGCGATCCCATTGGCAAACTCGACTTCGCCCAGGCGCTGCATCATCTCGGGACCGTTCTTGCGATAGAACGCACCGCATTCAACAAATACCGAGCCAACAATGTTGTGCCCTGACTGTGCCTCGGCCATAAACTCTTGAAGCAAATAGGTTTGACCATGACGATCCCACAAATGATGATGGGGATCAATGATTGGCAACTCGGGTTCGATAATCGCCTCACGGTGTGAGGCGCGCCAAGCCGAATTATCAGGCGCGGCGTGCACGGCAATCGGCGTGCCGTCCGCATTCGTCGTGGGGCGCAATTTTAATTTTGATGGCATTTGTCTCTCACTGTTGAATTTAAGATTGCGGGTGATCTGCGTCAGTGCGGCGTTCGCGGGCTTTAGCTCCGCGCGCACCGTATGCTTTGTGTCATCGTTGAGCCAATTTATCAGAGAAATCACCTTGCGCAAACACAGTCCACCGCGGTTGGCACGATTTGCTACCTAAAGCTCCGTCTAAAGTGATGGTGCGTTGCAGCGTGCAAGTAGCTGCTATCCTACAAAAAAAATTCACTGCACCTAGAACAGGAATTATCCCAATTATGAAAATCACCGCCATCGAAACCTCAGTGATCTCAATCCCCTTCACCATGGATGGGCCACACAACCGCTTCGCCGGTCAACTGTGGGATCATCTTGAGATCTTGCTGATCAAGGTAGAAACTGAAGATGGTTTGGTCGGCTGGGGCGAAGCCTTTGGCCATGCAGCGATTGCGTCGACCAAAGCGGCGATCGATTCGATCATCGCACCTTTGGTGCTTGGACGCGATGCCACAGATATCAACGGGCTCACCCGCTCGGTTCTGCACGGCACGCACTTGCTGGGGCGCAACGGCTCGTTTGTCTATGGCTTTTCAGGGATTGAAATAGCGCTGTGGGACTTGGCCGGTAAGCGCGCCAAGCAACCTGTTTGGCAACTACTAGGCGGGCCTGCCCGTAAAGAGCTTGATACCTATGCAAGCTTACTTTGCTATACCGATCCTGCGTTAGTCGCCAAAAATGTATCTAAAGCCGCAAGCCAAGGCTATCGCTTTATTAAATTGCACGAGGTCACACGCGAAGCGACCCTGGCTGCGATCCACGCACCAGGTGCCGAAAACGCCAAGATCATGCTTGATGTCAATTGTGCCTGGCTGCCGGTTAAAGCCCGCGAGATGGCGCAATCGCTGGTAAACGATGGCTTGCTTTGGCTAGAAGAGCCTGTCTGGCCACCTGAAGACGTGCATAGTTTAGCTAGCGTACGCGCCAAGGGTGTACTGATTGCTGCCGGCGAAAACGTCGCAGGCTTATTTGGTTTTAAGACTTTGATTGATGCCAAGGCTATCGACATTGCACAACCAAGCGTCACCAAAGTGGGTGGCATTGGCGAGATGGTCAAAGTCATTCATTACTGTCAGGCGAACGGTGTTCAGGTGTATCCGCACTGCCCCTACTTTGGCCCAGGCTTGCTGGCTAGCTATAACGTTGCTTCGGCGTTAATCGAGCAGCCGTTGATTGAAATTTTATGGATCGAGATGGAAGGCAACCCGTTTGATCCGTGGGTACGCAGCCTTGGGGGCAAAGTGCAGTTGCCGCAAGGACCGGGTTTAGGTGTTGACCCCGACCCTGCGATACTGAAACGCTATTTAAAGGGCGATATCGTACGTACGGCTTAACCGATCGTAAGCAAACCCGTCGCGCCAAGCGAAGCACCTGTTAGCAACAACCAAAACATATTGATCTTGGTACGCGCGACAATCACTGTGGTCGCGGCTGTCAACGCCCAAAGGGGCCAATCTCGGGCTGCCTCGGTGTTGCCCGTCGCAAGCATCCAGCCTGAGGCAATCAAGAGCGCAATCACGATTGGGCCCATGCCTAATTTAAAGGCACGCACAGCGATCAGCTCACGATTTTTATATACCCACTTCGCAGTCACAAAAATTAACGCGCAACTCGGTAAGAGCATACCCACCATGCACAGCACGGCCGCAAAAAAACCAACGAATAAACCACCTGCGTTGAAACCGATATTCCAACCCAGTAACGCTACAAACAAAACATTAGGCCCTGGTGCGGCCTGCGCAATGACCACCGACGCACTGAACTGCGAGCTCGTTAACCAGTGCTGCTGCGTTACAAGATAATGATGAATCTCGGGCAACAACACCAACGGGCCACCAATCGAACTCACCGAAAACAAAAAGAAGTGCGTTAACAAATCAAACCAATCTGTCCACTGCATCACAAAACTTAAGGGCGCGTTCATGATTTGCCCCGCAGCTTA
>CANKOW010000182.1 GCA_947484295.1 Alcaligenaceae bacterium
ATCGCAAAGGCGTAGTGATAGATGTAGCCCGTCTGAAAACGACGGGTCACGGCTGCCAACGCACCCACTAATTTTGCTGAACCATTGACCAACACACCGTCAATCAAGCCACGATCGCCGCGCTGCCAAAAGCTGGTGCCGATGACACGTAAACCACGCGCCAGCACCTGCTCGTTGAACCAGTCAAAGAAGTATTTATTTTCGAGGATCTTATTCACAACGGTTAGATTCGCTTGAATCGCGGCAGGGACTTTAGGATTGATCAAGTAGCAATACCAAGCCACGACTGCGCCCGCCACCACTAACCAGAACGGCACCGTAGTGAAGGCATGCAAGCCATAACCCACCCAACCATGAATGTGATGCCACTCTTTGGCTAGCTCTGCCATCGCAGGATGCTGAGTCAGGATCACGATCGAATTTTTAAAGTACGACCCAAATAGCAAAGGATCAACGGCAAGCGCCCCGATGACGATCGAGGGGATAGCTAACAGCACCAAAGGCAAGGTCACAACCCAGGGCGACTCGTGTGGCGTGCCGCCATGATGACCGTGGTCATCATGCCCATGCGAAGCGGCATGCCCGCTGCCATTTGTATCAAAGCGCTCTTTACCGTGAAACACTAAAAAGTAAACACGGAAAGAATAGAGCGATGTGACAAACACACCGATCAGTGTGGCGTAATGCGCAAAGCTTGCGCCCCACACATTGGCAGCCCCGGCAGCTTCGATGATGTGCTCTTTAGAGTAAAAGCCCGAGAAAAACGGCGTGCCAACCAAGGCCAGCGTCCCAATCAAAAAGGTGATCCACGTAAAAGGCATGTACTTGCGCAAGCCGCCCATATTGCGGATGTCTTGGTTGTGGTGCATGCCGATAATCACTGAACCCGCACCTAAAAACAACAAGGCTTTAAAGAAGGCATGTGTCATTAAGTGAAAGATCGCGACGGAGTAGGCCGACGCACCTAGAGCAACCGTCATATAACCCAGTTGCGACAAGGTTGAGTACGCCACGACACGCTTGATGTCGTTTTGGATGATGCCCAAAATACCTAAGAACAGTGCGCCAATCGCACCGATCACGATAATGAACGACAGTGCAGTATTTGACAGCTCGAACAGTGGTGAAAAACGCGCCACCATAAAGATGCCCGCCGTCACCATGGTTGCGGCGTGGATCAGTGCTGAAATCGGCGTGGGGCCTTCCATTGAGTCTGGCAACCAAGTATGCAAAGGCACTTGCGCTGATTTACCCATCGCACCGATAAACAAACAGATACAAGCCACCGTCAACAACATCCAGTCGGTGCCCGGCAAGGTCAGCGTGGCCAGCTTGTCGGCTTGTTTAAACACTTCGCCGTAATGCATCGTATCGGCGTAGGCAAACAGCAAACCAATGCCCAGTACAAAACCAAAGTCGCCCAAACGGTTAACCAAAAACGCCTTCATGTTGGCAAAAATCGCAGTAGGTTTGGTATACCAAAAGCCAATCAGCAGGTACGACACCAGGCCCACGGCTTCCCAGCCAAAGAATAACTGCACCATGTTGTTAGACATGACCAACATCAGCATCGAGAAGGTAAACAAAGAGATATAAGCAAAGAAGCGCTGATAGCCTGGATCTTCAGACATGTAGCCAACCGTATAGATATGCACCATCAACGACACAGAGGTCACCACGACCATCATGAGCGCTGAGAGTGGATCAATCAAGAAACCAATTTCTAGCTTGGCGTCGCCCAATAAAGACCAGGTGTACACGGTACCGTCAAAGGTGTGGCCGTTGAGCACATCTTTGAGCACCAACAAAGAACCGATGGTCGAGACGGCCACCAGCGCGATGGTCAGGATATGCGAGTTGCGACGGCTAACCTGACGCCCCAAAAACCCAGTACCAAACAAACCAGCAAGGACCGCACCCAATAAAGGCGCGAGCGCGATGGTCAGATATAAAGAAGGTGAGCTAAACATATTATTATGTGATCCGATCAGCCCTTCAGGCTATCAAGTTCGTCTACGTTAATGGTATTGAGGTTACGGAAGAGCAGCACTAAAATTGCCAGGCCAATCGCAGCCTCGGCAGCCGCAACCGTCAAAATAAAGAACACGAACACCTGCCCCGCCGCATCGCCCATCCAAGTTGAAAAGGCAACAAAGTTCATATTCACGGCCAACAGCATTAACTCAACCGACATCAGCAACACAATCAAGTTGCGGCGATTCAAAAAAATCCCAAACACGCCAATGGCAAACAAAATGGCGCCCAGCACTAAAAAGTGCGGCAGGGTCAAGGTCATCATGGCTGATCTCCTTTGGCGTTCACAGCCTCTTGGCTAGGCACCTTGACCAAGCGCACCCGATCTTTGGCACGTACACGCACTGAAGCACTTGGGTCGTTATATTTCACGTCGCGGCGCTTGCGCAGGGTCAGCGAAATCGCGGCGATCATGCCGACCAACAAGAGCACGGCGCCGACTTCAACCGCGTAGGCATATTCGGTATACATCGCCTCGCCCAGCGTGCGGGCGTTGTTGTAATCGGTACCCATGTCGGCGGCCGGGCCCACCTGACCCCAAGACGTTGCCAACACAAACGACACCTCGGCCACCATGATCAAACCAACAACCATGCCCAGAGGCAAATAGGTTTTGATATCGGTGCGAAGCTCTTCCATCTTGACATCAAGCATCATCACCACAAACAAGAACAACACCATCACCGCACCCACATACACCAGCACGAGCAACAAGGCCAAAAACTCAGCGCCCAGCAGCATCCAAATCATGGCAGCATTTGCAAACGCCAAAATCAGATGCAACACAGCGGTGACCGGGCTCGTTGCGGTGATGACACGAAACGCCGCCACCACCAACACCAAGGCCAATACGTAGAACAGGATAGTTGTAAACATCATTTCTTTGGGGCCTCGGCCATATCAACGATAAGGCGCGTCAATTGCGCGATTGCGAGCGATATCTTCTTCGTAGCGATCACCCACCGCCAACAACATGTCTTTTGTGAAATACAGATCACCGCGTTTTTCGCCGTGGTACTCGTGAATATGCGTTTCAACGATTGAATCGACTGGGCAGCTTTCTTCACAAAAGCCGCAAAAAATACATTTAGTTAGGTCGATGTCGTAACGCGTGGTACGGCGCGAACCATCTTCACGCTGTTCAGATTCGATCGTGATCGCTAACGCGGGGCAAACGGCTTCACACAATTTGCAGGCAATGCAACGCTCTTCGCCATTTGGATAACGACGTAACGCATGCAAGCCACGAAAGCGTGGTGACTGCGGTGTTTTTTCAAGTGGATACCGCAAGGTGATCTTGCGCCTGAAAAAATACTTACCCGTCAGCTTCATGCCCTTGAGTAACTCTAGTAGCATCAAACTGCCAAAAAAATCTTTTATCGCTTCCATACATGCCTTTTTTGTCTAGCCGAGCTTATTTCCAGATGTTCCAGGGCGTCTGCATCCAGATCGCCACCACCACCAGCCACACACCCGTGAGCGGGATAAAGATCTTCCAGCCCAAGCGCATGATCTGGTCGTACCGGTACCGCGGAAACGACGCGCGAAACCAGATGAACAGAGAAACCACCACGAAAGTTTTAAGGCCTAACCACAACCAGCCTGGCACCCAAGTTAGGGGGGCAATCTCGATCGGTGCGGCCCAGCCGCCCAAGAACATAATTGCTGCCATGCATGACAAGAAAATCATGTTGGCGTATTCGCCCAAGAAAAACAGCGCAAATGCCATGCCCGAATATTCGACCATATGGCCTGCAACGATTTCAGATTCGCCTTCAACCACGTCAAACGGATGGCGGTTGGTTTCAGCCACGGCCGAAATCACATAGATCACGAATAAGGGTAACAACGGCAGCCAGTTCCAGGACATGAAATTGATGCCGTGATCGGCAAACCAACCGCGCGTTTGGACATTGACGATTTCGGTCATGTTCAAACTGCCCGATACCAGCAACACCGTTACCAGTACAAAACCGATTGCGAGCTCGTAAGACAGCATTTGAGCAGAAGCACGCATCGCAGCCAAAAACGCGTATTTAGAATTTGAGGCCCAGCCCGCGACTATCACGCCGTAGACGCCAACCGACGTGATCGCCATGACATACAGCAGGCCAGCATTGACGTTGGCCAAGACCAATTCTGGCCCAAAAGGCACCACAGCCCAAGCCGCCAAAGCCGGCATCAACGTCACCACAGGTGCCAAGATAAACAAAATCTTGTTGGCCTGGCTCGGCACGATGACTTCTTTGGTCAGCAACTTGAAGACGTCGGCAAAGGGTTGTAATAACCCCTTGAAGCCGACCCGATTTGGACCAAGGCGCACATGCATAGCGCCAATCATCTTGCGTTCCCAGTAAGTCAGATAGGCGACACACAAAATGATGGGTACCGCGATGACCAAAATCTTGACCAGAGTCCAAAGCACCAGCCATACGGTTGGGCCCAGTAAGTCGACCCCGTACGTTTCAATAACGTTAAGCCACTGCATCAGGCACGCTCCACGCTCAGCGGCCCAAACGCACCACCGAGGGTAGCGGTTTGTTCAAAGCCCGCTGCAATCCGTACGGCACCTGGCGCCAGCGTATTGTCTTGCTCTGCGGCCAACACCACCTGCCCTGCTGCAGCTTTAACCAGCACCTGGGTGCCTTGCGCTACGCCCAACTGCGCGAGCGTGCTTGCATGCATGCGTGCAACAGGTGCACGCGAGGCGGCAGAGTCTTGCAAGGCTTGCGCGCGACGTACCATCGCATCGGTACGAAAGATTGGCACATCGGTGACACGTTCGAGTTGAATGACCGCGTTACCGGCTGAAGTGACGAGTGCAGCGCCACCCGTCAGACCGTTTGAGGACGCATGGCCCTGCGAGATGTCGGCGCTCGAGGGCTTGCCTGCAGCCACAGCACTGAGCTCGCCCTGTAATTGATTGGACAAACGCCCCGCCACACCACCCGACATGACTGCGTCGCGCACAGATTCGGAGGACTCGTCATCAAAGCCGGCTAAATGCAATACGTTGCCAAGCACGCGCAAGACTTTCCAGCCGGGGCGAGTTTGACCGGTTGGTGGAACCGTGCCCTTGAAACTTTGCGCCAAACCTTGCGCATTCACAAACGTACCCGAAGTTTCAGTAAACGGTGAAACCGGCAACATCACATGGGCCCACTCGCGCGCACCTGTTGCGTACGGCGTGAGCGCCACAGCAAACTGTGCCGCCTTTAACGCCGCGAGCGCTTGTGTGCCCTGATCGGCATCGAGCAAGGGCTCTGCATGCAACACGACATAGGCTTTGAGGGGCTCGGCAAACATTGCCGCCGCTGTTTTGCCGCCGTTGGCAGGCACAGCACCCGCCAGATAGCCGCCAACGGTATTCGCACCAGAAGTTAAAAAGCCCAACTGGCCCGCAGCCAATTGCGCGATCAGCTGTGCATGGGCTGCAACACGCGAAGCATCGGGTGCGTTGACAGCAGTGCTGCCTAGCAACACTGCCACGCGCTCGCCCGAGGCTAAGCTTGCCGCGATCTGTTCTGCCGCAGCGCTTGGCTGAACAGCAGACAGCGCGGCAGGGATTTCGCTTGACTTTGCTTTTGCCAAGGCAACAGCAACTTGCGCCAGCGTATCTGCCAAGGCGCTTGGTAAAGTCGTTGCACGCGCAGTGATTTTAAAGAGTGGATCATCAGCGGCCGTATCGACCGACGATACCTGTGTGCCGCGCTTGACAGCCTGACGCAAACGTTGCGCCATGAGTGGATGATCTTTACGCAAGAACGCACCCACCACGAGCACGCGGTCAAGTGTATCGAGCGCGTTGATGTTCATGCCCAACCAAGGTGCACCCGTCAGCGCTGCATCAAAACCTGAATCGGTTTGGCGCAAACGAAAATCAATATTCTCAGAGCCCAGGCCGCGTGTGACGCGTGCAAGCAAGGTCATTTCTTCAAGCGTCGCATACTCACTCGCGAGCGCACCAATCTGTGCGGCACCCGAGGCATCACGTACTTGCATCAAACCCTGCGCCACGGCTTGCAAGGCATCAGACCAAGAGGCCTCGCGCCACTGACCGTCACTACCTTTGATCATCGGGCTGGTCAGACGATCAACGTTTAAACCCTCGTACGAAAAACGATCGCGGTCACTAATCCAACACTCGTTGACCTCTTCGTTTTCGAAAGGCACGACGCGAATGACTTGATCACCCTTAACCTGCACTACCAAGTTTGCACCCAAACTATCGTGCGGTGACACCGCGCGTCGGCGTGCGAGCTCCCAGGTGCGGGCCTGGTATCTGAAAGGCTTTGAAGTCAGTGCGCCCACTGGGCATAGATCGATCATGTTGCCCGATAACTCTGACTCGACAGCGCTTCCAACGAAAGTGGTGATCTCAGAGTGCTCGCCACGGCCAATCATGCCAAGCTCCATCACACCGGCGATCTCTTGGCCAAAGCGTACACAACGTGTGCAATGGATACAGCGCGACATTTCTTCGGCCGATACCAAGGGGCCGATGTCTTTATGAAACACCACGCGTTTTTCTTCTTGGTAGCGCGAGCTTGAACCACCATATCCAACGGCTACGTCCTGCAGCTGACACTCGCCGCCCTGATCGCAAATTGGGCAATCTAGCGGATGATTGATCAACAAAAATTCCATGACGCTTTTTTGAGCGGCGATGGCGCGCTCTGAGCAGGTGTGTACCACCATGCCGTTGGTGACAGGCGTGGCGCAAGCTGGCATCGCTTTAGGTGCTTTCTCGACCTCAACCAAGCACATGCGGCAGTTGGCCGCAATCGTCAATTTTTTGTGGTAACAGAAGTGCGGCACATAAACACCGAGCTTATGCGCGGCATGCATCACCATACTGCCCTCTTGCACTTCGACTTTCTTGCCGTCGATGGTTAACTCAACCATAACTTTGTCCAGACCTTAAAGATAGGGGGCCACCACACAGCGCTTATGCTCAATGTGGTACGCAAATTCGTCGCGATAATGCTTCAAGAAACCACGCACTGGCAT
>CANKOW010000183.1 GCA_947484295.1 Alcaligenaceae bacterium
CTCAATTGCTGCGGCACCTGCACCTGTCGCGATTGCACAGCAAATTTATGCTCAGGCAACCATGACCAAGATGATTGCTAAGTGCACACAAGGTGGTGACTCGGTGGCGAAGGCAATTGGTTGGGCGTCATCTGAACTTGAAGGTTTCAGGCGAACCTAAGTTCGAAGTCGGTATGCCCTATTGAACGAACATGGTCGTGCGCTTGAGTGCGCACGCCATGCTTCACGTATCCGGTTAAAAGTCATTCTGGAAAATTTCAATGCAAAATGACGTGACGAGTTTGCAGGGTTCTGCAGCCCGCAGACCTACCACCATGAAAGTTTTTCTTCGACGCAAGTCAACGGTGGCATTTTTTCTAGCCTTACCCTTGATCATACTAGTGACGGCGCTAGTAATTTACCCAGCTTTGTTTTCGATGTATTTAGCGACCTTGAATAAATCAATGGAACGCTTCGTTGGTCTGGACAATTTCGTATTCTTGTTCAAGCGTGAAACGTTTTGGATGGTCGTGAAGCAGTCTTGCCTGTTTGCCGTGACCGCGGTGCTCTTTAAGGCAGCCATTGGTTTTATGCTGGCACATTTTGTGCACACGATCCCTGCCAAAGGCCAGCGTAAGTGGCGCGGCATGCTGTTGATCCCCTGGGTGATTCCGCCCGCCATGAGCACCTTAGGCTGGTTCTGGTTGTTTGATCCAACCTACAGCGCACTGAATTGGATTTTTGTTCGCATCGGCATGGATCCGGTGAATTGGCTTGGCGATCCTTTTTGGGCGCGGTTTTCTGTCATCTTGGTCAATGTTTGGTACGGCGCACCTTTCTTTTTGATTATGTATTTGGCGGCTCTAAAGTCAGTGCCCGAACAATTGTTTGAGGCCGCATCGATTGATGGCGCAAACTGGTGGCAAAAAATTTGGTACATCACGCTACCCATGATGAGAAATATTATTTCTATCACGGTCTTGTTTTCGCTGATTGTCACTTTTTCTAATTTTGATATTGTCCGGATCCTGACCTCAGGCGGCCCTGTCGATCAAACGCATGTCTTCGCGACGTGGGCCTTCAATCTTGGCATACAAGGTAACGACATCCCCTTAGGCGCAAGCGTTTCGCTGTTTATGCTGCCGATATTAGGGATTGCTGCGATATTCATTTTGCGTGGTGTTAACAAACGTGGAAACGAGGCCTAATCGTGTCACAACAATCAATCGCAGCGACTAGCAGTGTGGTGCCAGTCCAGCGCAGTATGCAGCGCAGTAGACGCTGGGCGTTGCTCTGGTCTTACTTTTTTCTGGTGCTGTTCTCAATATTTTTCTTGATGCCTCCGCTATACATGCTGATTACTTCACTGAAAGACAGTGGTGAAATTTCAGCAGTGACAAACCCGTGGTGGGTCAATCGGCCGACTTTTGATAATTACTTGGCACTGTTTCGCTCAAATGATTATCTGTCGTTTTTCAGAAACTCGAGTGTCATTGCGGTGATTGTCGTGATCGTCACGATGTTGATCAGTATCCCCGCTGCGTTCTCGTTGTCGAGGATGAAGTTTTGGGGCTCAACCACCTTGGCCACCGGCGTCTTTTTGACCTATCTCGTGCCGGATACCTTGTTGTTCATTCCATTGTTCAAGATCTTCGCCTTTATTAATCAGCTGACTGGTATTGAACTGATTAACCATTGGTGGGCGTTGATTATTATTTATCCCACCTTGACCGTGCCTTTTGCCACTTGGATTTTGATTGCGTATTTCGCTTCGATTCCTAAAGAGCTTGACGAGGCCGCGTTGATTGATGGGGCCGGATATTTTCAGATGCTGACAAAGATCTTTATACCGGTTGCGATCCCAGGCATCATCGCTGCCATGATCTTCGCCTTTACAGTAGCTTGGTCGCAGTTCTTGTATCCCTTGGCCTTTACAACCTCAACAGATCAGTTGGTGTTGCCAGTCGGGATCGTGACCACCTTAATTAAAGGCGATGTCTATAACTGGGGCCAGATTATGGCGGGGGCCTTGTTAGGGGCTGCGCCACCTTTGGTGATCTACGCTTTTTTGATGGATTACTACATTGCCGGGCTCACGGCAGGCGCTACAAAAGGATAATCAAATGGCTCAGGTCAAGTTGCAGCAACTCGTTAAAAACTATGACGACACGCCGGCAGTTCGCGGTATCAATCTAGAAATTGCCGATAAAGAGTTTTTAGTTTTAGTCGGGCCCTCGGGTTGCGGCAAAAGTACGACGCTGCGCATGATCGCGGGGTTAGAAGATATTACGAGTGGCGATATCTTGATCGGCGATCACGTGGTGAACGATGTACCGCCCAAAGACCGAGACATTGCGATGGTCTTTCAGAACTATGCGTTGTACCCGCACATGACTGTATTTGAGAATATGTCTTTTGGCTTGCGTCTCAAAAAAGTACCCAAGCCCCAGATCGAAGAGCGCGTCAACGCGGCAGCCAAGATTTTGGATATCTCTGAGCTTCTACAGCGCAAACCCAAACAACTTTCGGGCGGACAACGTCAACGTGTTGCGATGGGGCGCGCCATTGTCAGAGACCCCAAAGTATTTTTATTTGATGAACCCTTATCAAATCTAGACGCCAAGCTGCGGGTGCAGATGCGCACCGAGATTAAACGCGTGCATCAGAAAGTCAAGACAACAACGGTGTATGTCACGCACGATCAGGTCGAGGCGATGACACTGGCCGACAGGGTCGTTGTCATGAATGCTGGGCGCATTGAGCAAGTCGGTACCCCCCAAGAGCTATATCACTTTCCGGCAACTAAATTTGTAGCGGGCTTTATTGGTTCGCCTTCAATGAACTTCATACCTTGTAGGCTTGAAGAAAACTCGGGTGAGTTGCTGTTGCGTCTGACTGATCAAATTGCCTTTCCGGTGCCTCAAGAAAAGGCAGCGCGCTATCGCAACCATTTGAGCAGTACGTCTTTACTGTTTGGACTACGTCCTGAACACATCATGGAACAACGCCCGCACCGTGAGCCCGGCCACCATACCTTTGAAGTCGTGCTAGAAGTCACAGAGCCGATGGGGATGGAGACAATGGTTTACTTCCTGATTCAAGGGGTTGAGGTGTGTGGCAGAGTCAATCCTCTTGCGGGGGCCCAAGCGGGGCAAGCCATCACCCTAGTCGCGGATCTGACAAATATGCATTTAATCGACGAGGCATCTGGCAAAGTGCTTTAAGAGTCAGAGAAATCTGTTGCCTGACGCGCAAGACACCTCGCAGCGAAATGTTTAGGTGCGTTCGCGTACGCAATTGGACGTTAACTGTGGTCAATAACCAACGGCGTATTAAGCTTACGTGACAGGCTAAATGTTTTGATGACACGTTGCCTTGGTTTTGCTAAACTGCAAAGCAAAGGTTAACAGGTCTTCTTTGTCTTGTTTCGGTGCTGTCATGCGTTATTACAGATTAATTGCGGTCGCGTTCGTTTTGTTACTTGAGGCTTGTGCGCCGCAAGCCGGCGTTTGGATAAAAAACGGAGCCACTCAACTTCAAGTCGATCAGGACAGTTACGCTTGTCTTCGACAGGCACAACAACCCTACGGCTATAGCGGTGGGGGCTACGGTTGGCGTGGTGGTGGTGAGTCGTTTGGGGTTGGCACTAACAAAGAGCTTTACAGTGCCTGCATGAAGGCACGCGATTACTCTTGGCAACCCACCGCGCCAGTCAGTAAATGATCGTAAAGCAATGCGTGCTTGCAGTTGCCTTATTCCTGCAAATTTATAGTGTCGCATCGCAAGAGATTCCGTCGTTACCAACAATTTTTTCAGATAAATTTAAATTTGGCTTCGGTGGTCTAAATGACCAAGTCGTTCGAAAAGGTCTGGCGGATTCTAGTTCACCGATTTTTAAGATCGTGACCACTCAAAGCAATATTTTGAGTGTGAATTGTTTTTACCCTAGGCAAGTTCAGCCAAATCAGGCCGACTTTAAGTGGGATCAGTGCGCACCACTACTCGCCTATACAAAACAGTTTCCTGAAAAAACTCTGCGTGGGCATGCGTTGCTGTGGCCGTCAAATCCCAAAAATAATCTCGAATGGTTGCTAGTTGACGCAAACGGAAAAAAAGTCGACCGCGAAGAGGCCATTAAACGCCTACGCACTCACATTCAAACCATTGTTGGCCGTTACAAAGGGCAGTTTCAGTATTGGGATGTATTGAACGAGGTCATTGATCCCAATCAGTCAGACGGTATCAGAGCAAGCCTCTGGAAAGACATCATTGGGCCGCAGTTTATAGAAATTGCCTTTAGTGCTGCACGCGAAGCAGACCCAAAAGCAAAACTGTTTTACAACGATTTTAATGAATGGAGACCGAAAAAAAGAGAGATGATTTATGCGTTGGTCAAACATTTAAAATCTAAAGGCTTGATTGACGGGCTCGGTTTGCAGCAGCATGTCACGCTAACTGAACCCACCGCAATTGAGCTTGACAGAGCAATCTCAAGATTCGCAGAATTAGGGGTTGAGATCCACGTGACTGAACTTGACGTAGAAGTGAACCGCGACGGTCGCTATACTGAATTGACCGCAGAACTAGATCAACAATTGGCCAAAAGATACAAAGAACTTTTTGGCATCTACCTGAAGTACGCGGGTCAGATCACTGCGGTCATGACCTTCAATGTAACCGACGCCTCGAGTTGGTTGCGTTATCATCCGAAGCCGCATTTGACATGGCCATTGCTGTTTGATGCACAGGGCAAACCAAAAGCCGCTTTCTGGGCGATTGCTGACCGCTAACCGATCCTCAAATACTACCCTTGCAAGAGCAGGGCATCAAAAATGCAGATACCGGCTCGTGGTTTGGATGACTGGTTCCAGCCAGTGCACCCTCTAAAAACAAGCAGGATCTTGACCATTTGTTGATTGGTCGTGACGCTAAGTCACGTTTATTTGAATCAATAAGACTATTTGGAATAAGGTCTTTATACTAAATGAGGGGTACTCGCGAGAAAATAGAATTGAATCTGTTTGGGATCGACTTAAACAAAAGGAGATCGGTAATGATCAAAGGCATTTCTTTCGCAATGAGCACTCTTGTTGTCCTGTCATTGACAGCCTGTCAAAACATGGAACATGGAACGGGGCAAAAAGCATCTGCCACCCTAGAATCACGTTCAGGATCGACTGCACAAGGCACGGTTAACTTTACCTGGAAAGGGCATGATGTTTTAGTGACTGGAAATTTTTCTGGTTTGAAGCCAAATGCAGAACAAGGCTTTCATGTGCATGAAAAAGGAGATTGTTCTGCTCCTGATGCAAACAGCGCAGGCGGACACTTTAATCCCGATGCCAAAGCACACGGTATGCCCGGAAGCGGCTCGCATCACGCTGGTGACATGCCGAATATTAAGTCCGACGCTAATGGCAATGCATCTTATTCTGCAACGATAAGTGGATTTGCTGTGAACAGTGGGTCGACTGGCATCTTAGGAAAATCGGTTGTGGTTCACCGTGACCCCGATGATTACAAATCACAGCCAGCAGGCAACTCAGGCCCCAGAATTGCGTGCGGTCTTATCAAGTAAACCGGCCTGTTCTGGGCCTTGAATGCGGTATTTTTGTAAGTGATTGCGTGTTGACAATGTAATGATGAAACGCTGGCAAATGCGAAGAAACTGCTCGCTCACACCCAAGCAGTTGCTCCTGTTTTACATTGCCTTGGTCTGCCTCTCACTGGTCGTGGCGACCGGCTTCTTTCTGGCAGGAGTCTGGGTCATTTCAATTTTTACAGCCTTAGAATTAATTGCAGTCACGGTTGGTTTTTTAATCTACTGCATGCATGCAGTAGATTCTGAAACGATTGAAATTGAAGATAAACGTCTTTTGATCAAAAAATGTATTGGCCGCAAAGAAAATCTTTATGAATTTAATACGCAGTGGGCAAAAATAGAGCCACCGGTTGCAGGCTCAAAGATATTTAAGATTAGCCAAGCGAACGTGCGGGTTGAACTCGGTCAGTTTCTTCGGCACGAACAGCAGCTCGCTTTGATTGCGCAAGTTCGCGCTCACCTAGGTTGATTGGGTGTCGCTCAAGCGCCAGGCGATGAAGGTGCCCGAGGTAATCTGAGCGCAAAGCAATAAGAACGCGATGCTATTTAACGTGACAAAGTAGTTGGCAAAAGGTGAGAGCATGACTGGCATGCCAGCATCTAGTGCGGTGTCTCTCAAATAATCCATGCGAGGTATTAGCAAAAAGCTGACAGCCGCAATAGAAATCGTCAATATCAGCGATGGTAAACGAATAGTTTTAAGTTGAGATACCCCGCGCTTAATCAAGATATTGGCGAGGCTCAAGATGATGAAGGTGCATCCCAGCAAGTAATACGACAGCTGTTGCATCAGCAAATGCGCCATCATGCCCGCCGCCTGCGAATCCAACATGATCAGATAGGCAGCAAGGCAGCCAAACGCTTGTAAAAAGATCGCTACAGCCATCAAGACAGCTAGTACGCGTAGTAAGCGACAAGGGAAAAGGTATTGGCTTTTGGGATTCACGATTTAAAGCATACGCTTATTTTTTTCAGCTACGCTTAATAGGCCTGAATGTTTACCGTTTTTAGCATGATCGGTCTCACTAAAATCTGATAACTATCGCGATCAAAATCTTGCGGATTAAACGTGGTGACTTGCGTCGCCTGACCGGTCTTTGAGCACCAGGTCTGTAGATGACACCAGTTATTGATGCGATGCTTTTGTACCCAGCCGTTAGTTTCTTCAATTAATTCAACCGGGCCACTGTACGGCCATACTTCTATCTGCAGATCCATTAACGCGGTTAACAGCCTGTCGTCATGCTCTTGGCGTTCTTCTTGACCCACGCAAGCACCCAGGCACGTTTTGATTTGCAAGCCAAAGCAGCCGCGGGTCGAGGTTTTTTCTAAGCCCAGAACGACTTTACACAGGCCATGCTGTTGCGCAAGCTCGTTGAGTTTTTGCTTCGCAGCATAATTAGACGAAAACAA
>CANKOW010000184.1 GCA_947484295.1 Alcaligenaceae bacterium
ATGTCGCGCGAAGAATGGAAAGGCGAGGCTGAGACCAATAAGATTTTGGGTCGTGGCGCTGGGTTTGGTTCGGCTCCTATTCCGATCGATGGCTTGTGCGTGCGCATCGGCGCGATGCGATGCCACAGTCAAGCGCTCACGATTAAGCTCACGCGCGATGTCCCGATCGACGAGATCAATGATATTGTCAAAAACGGCACGGCCTGGGCGAAGGTGGTGGCTAACACTAAAGACGCGACCCTTGCCGAGTTATCACCCGTTGCAGTCACGGGTACGCTTGATATTCCTGTCGGACGTATGCGCAAGCTATCGATGGGCCCTGAGTATCTGGGCGCCTTTACAGTTGGTGATCAACTGTTATGGGGCGCAGCCGAGCCCTTGCGCAGAATGTTGCGTATTTCGCTAGGCGAACTGTAAGTCAAAGGAGTGTATTGATGCGCGATGAACTGAATGTGGTCTGCCGAAAATCGCTACAACTTGGTGCTGCGCTTGGGTTGACACTTGCTGTGTCGACACAGGCTTTTGCGCTGAGGGCCGGGCATGGGCGTGTAGATTCGGTGTCTGGCGCTGCCTTACGCGTGTCGATTCCTTTACTCGAAGTGCCAGCCGCAGACGTGTCAACCCTGCAGGTTAAGCTTGCGGCGGCAAGTGCCTGGGCCAAGGCCGGTTTGACGCCGCCCGTTAATCTTGACTCGTTGACTGTGTCGGTTGAGCCGGGCTTCACAAAAGACTCGCGCACGCTCGTACTACGTTCAAATCAAGTCTCAGACAAACCGATTATTGATGTGCTGATCGATGTGTCGTCTGCGAGTGGCTCAACACAAATTCAATCGAGTTTTCTGGTTCTGACACGTGCGAGCGATGGTGCAGGCGTGGGTACCGTGCTGGTCAAGGCGGGCGATACTTTGTCGGGGATTGCGCTTGCTAACCCGGTTGCCGGAGCAGATCTGTATCAGATGCTGTGGGCGTTGTATCAAGCGAATCCGCAGGCTTTTTTCTCGCAGAACATGAACCTGCTCAAGGCCGGGGTCACGCTTAAAATGCCTGACGCGCAAACTGTGCGGGCTGTTGACCCCAAGCTTGCACGCGATATGTACCAAAAGCACCTTGCTGCCTTTAACGGTATGCGCGGTGATCCAAAGACACAGAGTGCGGCGCCACGCCCGCCTACGGTCGCCCCACCCGTGGGTGCGGCACAGTCGAGTCCTGTATCAACTGTTAGCGCAGCACCCACACCCCCTGCAGGTGCCGACCGCGTTTTGCTCACCTCGTCAAGCACGACAGAGCAACGCGAAGATGCTCGCGTTGCGGCAGCTAAAGAGCTCGCAGAGATTCAGTCTCGCGTAGATAGCTTGCAACAAAACGTTCAACAATTAAAAAACGCTCTAAATCAAGCGCCTAGATCCGCAGTTGGCGCGAGTGCGGGTACGGCGGGTGCCACCGGCCCAGCTGGCTCGGCGGGTGCCACCGGCCCGGCTGGCGCAGCGGGTACACCGGGCTCGGCAGGTGCCACCGGCCCAGCTGGCGCAGCGGGTACACCGGGCTCGGCAGGTACTGCAGGCACAACAGGCTCAGTTGGTGCACGAGGTGCGCCCGGCGTTGCAGGCTCGGCGGGTGCAACAGTAGTACCAGGCGCTGCAGGCTCAGCGGGTGCAACAGCTGTACCAGGCGCTGCAGGCTCAACGGGTGCAACAGCTGTACCAGGCGCTGCAGGCTCAACGGGTGCAACAGTTGTACCGGGGGCTGCAGGCTCAGCGGGTGCTACCGGGCCTGGCGCCGCAAACGGTGCGACTGGTTCAACCGGCGCGACTACGGGCGTGGCTTCTGGAGCGGTTTCGACAACTGGGACCGCAAGTTCGAGTGTGCAAAGTGTCTTAACGCAATTTTGGACAAAGTTCAGCACCAGCACGGTAGGGATCTTAACGGCAATCTTAGCCTTGGGTGGGTTGTTGGTGGCTTGGTTGTTACGGCGTTCTAGTGCGCGTCGTGAACAAGATCAGGTTGAGGACGATAGTTCGCCCGAGCCACTCAATCCCACAGCGCGTGCAGCACTTGATCAAAAACTTCAGGGAATTGATCTCAATCTTGATATGGCCAGTTCGGCGGCAAAGAAAGAGCCGACCATTGTTCAGTCGAGCTCAAGCCCCAAGGTTTGATTGCGGCAGTGAGAATTCGGTTACGCCTGTTCAACATTGACTTACGCAAATGCCACGCTTAGCGCTTGGCATCGCGTATGACGGGCGTCCTTGGCAAGGTTGGCAAAAACAGCCAAATGGGCGAACAGTCCAAGATACGCTAGAGGCTGCGTTAGCCGCTTTTGCCACCGTACCTGTCCATACAACCTGCGCGGGTCGCACTGACACTGCCGTGCACGCCTTAGGGCAAGTTGTGCATTTTGATTGCACGATCGGTCGCACAGAAGAATCCTGGGTGAGGGGTGTGAACGCGCACCTGCCCGAGTCGATTTCAGTGCAATGGGCGCAGATTGTCAGTGATGATTTTCATGCAAGATTTTCAGCTACGGCCCGCGCTTATACCTACGTGCTTTTAAATAGTCGCGTGCGTCAACCGCTTTGGGCGGGCAAAGCCGGTTGGGTGTTTCAGCCTCTAGATATTTCGGCGATGACACAAGCCGCACAGTCTTTAGTGGGTGAGCACGACTTCAGTAGTTTCCGGTCGTCGCAGTGTCAAGCTAAGTCGCCCATACGCACGATCTCTGAGCTCAACCTTGTGCAACGCGGCAACCTGATCATTGTGTCGCTGCGCGGAAATGCTTTTTTACATCATATGGTTCGTAATATCATGGGCGCCTTGGTTCAAATCGGGCAGGGCAGGGAGCCGATCGAATTCATGGAAAGTTTGTTAGCGTTCAAAGACCGAACAAAAGGCGCACCGACGTTTGCACCCGATGGTTTGTATCTCACCGAGGTGTCGTACCCAGCGGGTATGCTGTCACAGCGTCAGGGTTTAGGCCTCGGTCTACGCGAACTCGGTCTAGAATAAGGCTCGCAAAGAAAAACACGCAACCTGTTGCGGCTCTTGCCGGCTTTGGGGTTGCGGATCTTGAACATCAGGCGCGCAAGTATATTATTTACGATTTCTATTAACTTCTGGCCATGACCTCAAACCTCGGTATTACACGCACGCGCATCAAAGTCTGTGGCTTGACACGGTCTCAAGATGTGCGTGTCTGCGCACAAAACGGCGTTGATGCTCTGGGTTTTGTTTTCTATCCGCCGAGCAAGCGTTTTGTAAGTGCCGAACATGCTGCAGAGTTGTGTGCAGACCTACCGGCATTCATCAGCACGGTCGCGCTATTTGTAAACCCTGAACCTCAGGCTGTTCAAGATGTGATTCGTACGTTGCGCCCAAGTTTGCTGCAGTTTCACGGTGACGAAAATTCTGATTTTTGTGCTGCGTTTGATGTGCCGTATTTAAAAGCCTTTAGAGTGGGCGGGCCTGGTTTGGATACCGCCGCAAATGTGGCAAAAACTTGTCATGCTTTTTCGTTGGCTGCGGGTTGGTTGTTTGATAGCTATACACCTGCATTTGGCGGCAGTGGCCAAGGGTTTGATCACGCGTTGTTGTCCGGGGTCGTGAGTGCGCACGCCTTGCCGTCCGAGAGCTCGCCTGCACACGAGGCGCCGCGCCCAATGATTTTGTCTGGGGGCTTAAATGCGCAAAATGCGCGCGTAGCGCTACAAACCCTAGCTCCCTGGGCCGTAGATGTGAGCAGCGGTGTCGAGGATAGCCCCGGCGTAAAGTCTGCTCAAAAGATTCAGGCGTTCGTGAACGCAGTTCATCACGCTAGCATCGATACCCGTCTTTGACAGCGCCCAGTAAAAACCGATACAATAATCGACTTTATAGGCGGTTAGCTCAGCTGGTTAGAGCGCCACGTTGACATCGTGGAGGTCGTTGGTTCGATTCCAATACCGCCTACCAAAATTTCTAGCAGACAAATAGCGAAGCCTTTGGCAAGTATAAGTTGTTGGTGCCAAACTGATGATTCCCTTATTGGGATTTTTTTTGGCCTGTAAAATTAAACGACAATGTAATTTTAAGGTGAACTGTCATGGCAAAAAAAGAAGAAATTGATCCAGACACTTTTGCGCTGATCGAGTGGTGCACCGAAGTTGAAGGCTTTTTGGTCGCGGCCGGCGCGAGTTTGCACGAAGCCCAAGGGTATATCGAAGAACAGGCCGAATGGTTCACAGATCAGTTTTATGAAGGTTTAACACCTGAAGAAGCTGCTAAAGCCTCGCTGAACGAGCTTTAACGCCACCGAGTCAAACCTATTCGATTCTAGGCGAGCCTTAAACGCCCCCCAAAAAAGAGGCTTTTAAACATATCTGAAGAGGCCTTAAACGCCTTAAAACAGGCATTAAGGCGCCTCTGAAAAATCCTCGAAAGCCTCTGCGCGGGTCTGCCGCCCTTGTAATGCTAAAATCTGGGTTGTTTTTAACTGAATTATGCATGTGATTTGAGAGGCCTGCTGAGTGGGTTTGCTTGTCTGAACGCTAGGCGCAAATACATTGCCGGTACAGTCTCTACAAATGATATGTCGGTTCTGCTCGAGTCAACAACCTCCAATAATGATCGCTATTACATTGCCAGACGGTTCTCAACGCCAATATCCGGGCCCAGTTACAGTGGCCGATGTGGCGCAATCGATTGGTGCAGGCCTTGCCCGCGCCGCCTTGGGTGGTCGCATCACACGCGGCGAACAATCGCAGTTGGTGGACACCAGCCATCTGATCGAACAAGACGCTCAGCTTGCTTTAATTACCGGCAAAGATCCCGAAGGACTCGATCTTATTCGTCATTCAACGGCGCACTTGCTGGCCTATGCGGTCAAAGCTTTGTTTCCGGATGCGCAGGTCACGATTGGCCCGGTTATCGAAAATGGCTTTTTTTACGATTTTTCGTACAAACGGCCCTTTACCCCCGAAGACCTCACTGCCATTGAAAAGAAAATGGCTGAGCTCGTAAAAAAAGACGAGTCGGTCACACGCGAAGAGTGGAAGCGCGACGACGCCGTCGCCTTCTTCAAGAGCATCGGCGAACACTACAAAGCCGAAATCATCGGTGCGATCCCTGGTAACGAAACGATTAGCCTTTACCGCGAAGGCGACTTTATCGATTTATGCCGCGGCCCGCACGTGCCCAATACTGGCAAACTGAAAGTCTTCAAACTAATGAAACTGGCCGGTGCCTATTGGCGTGGCGACAGCAACAACGAGATGCTGCAGCGTATTTATGGCACGGCTTGGGCGAACAAAGACGACCAAGACGCGCATCTGCATATGCTTGCAGAGGCCGAGCTTCGCGATCATCGCAAAATCGGTCGTGAGCTTGATCTGTTTCATTTTCAAGAAGAAGGCCCCGGCCTGATTTTTTGGCATCCGAAGGGTTGGGCGATCTGGCAGCAAGTTGAGCAATACATGCGTAACGTGTACCGCGACAACGGCTACCAAGAGGTCAAAGCACCTCAAATTCTTGATATCTCCCTCTGGAAAAAAACTGGTCATTGGGATAACTATCGTGAAAACATGTTCACGACAGAATCCGAAAGTCGCACTTACGGCTTAAAACCCATGAACTGCCCAGGGCACGTTCAAATCTTTAATTCAAGTCTGCATTCTTATCGCGATTTGCCGCTGCGCTACGGCGAGTTCGGCCAATGCCATCGTAATGAGCCCTCGGGTTCGCTGCACGGCATGATGCGTGTACGTGGTTTTACACAAGACGATGGCCACATCTTTTGTACCGAAGCGCAAATGCAAGACGAGTGCGCAACGTATACGGCGCTCTTGCAAAAGGTCTATGCCGATTTTGGCTTTACCGAGATTTTGTATAAAGTCGCAACCCGCCCCGAAAAGCGCATTGGCAGCGATGAGGTCTGGGACAAGGCCGAAAACGCTTTAATGGAAAGCTTGCGACGCACGGGTTGTGAGTTTGAAGTCTCGCCTGGCGAAGGTGCGTTTTATGGCCCCAAGGTTGAATACACTTTAAAAGACGCGATTGGCCGCCATTGGCAATGCGGCACGATTCAGGTTGATTTTTCGATGCCTCAACGCTTGGGTGCCGAGTTCGTTGACGCCCAAGATCAGCGCGTGGCGCCGGTCATGTTGCATCGTGCCATTTTGGGTTCGTTCGAGCGCTTTATCGGCATGTTGATCGAAAATCACGCGGGTGCATTGCCGGCTTGGTTAGCCCCAGTACAGGTAGTTGTTTGCTGCATTTCTGAATCGACTGCTGAATATGCAACAAAAATCACACAAAGCCTGAAAAAACAAGGCTTTAGAGTAGAATCTGATTGTCGAGGTGAGAAGATCACCTATAAAATTCGTGAACACAGTATGCAGAAGGTCCCTTATATCCTGGTAGTCGGTGAAAAAGAGCGTCAGGCTGGGGCTGTGGCTGTGCGTAGTCGAGGGGGTCTGGATCTGGGCGTAATGCCCTTTGAACAGTTCGCTTCATTGCTAAACGAAGATGTGGCCTTGCGCCGCAATTCTGGTTTACCTGCACCGCAGGCAGCCTAACCCTCAGGAGTCGTCAACATCGCAACAGAAAAACCCCATCGCATTAACGGTGACATCCGCGTCCCCGACGTGCGTCTACTAGGAATCGAAGGCGAGCAGTTAGGTATTGTTAATACACTAGAAGCTGTTCGTATGGCAGAAGAAGCGGGCGTCGATTTAGTTGAAATCGCCCCAAATGCTGAACCGCCAGTTTGCCGGTTAATGGATTACGGCAAGTTCAAATATCAAGAACAAAAGCGTTTAGCTGAAGCCCGCGCTAAACAAAAGATTATTCAGGTTAAAGAGGTTAAGTTTAGGCCTGCCACCGACGAAGGTGAC
>CANKOW010000185.1 GCA_947484295.1 Alcaligenaceae bacterium
ATAATCGCAGGGTTAATCGCTTTGATATCTTCATAACCCAAGCCATAGCGCGCCAAATCACCGACTTTGTAATTTTCAAAAATCACATCTACATTTTTTGCTAACTCACGCACTAGCTGCTGCCCTTCGGGTTTAGACAAATCAATCGTGATTGACTTTTTGCCGCGGTTGGCTGCACAAAAATAAGCAGACTCGCGGGTCACATTGCCGTCTTGATCCTTTAAGAACGGAGGCGCGAAGGCTCGCGAGTCATCGCCCTTAATGGGGCGCTCAACCTTAATCACGTCTGCGCCTAAATCCGCTAAGTTTTGTGCGGCCCACGGCGCAGCCAGGACGCGAGACAGGTCAAGAACTTTGATGTGCGAGAGAGGGCCAGACATAAGAAAGGTTCCAATTTTGTGACAAAAGTCGTATTGTAGAGGTTCGAACAGAAGCTCGTGAAAAATCGAGCCAGGAGACTATATTGAAACGCTTACTTGCGGCCTTACTACTTGCCCCCTGTCTGGCACTCGCCCAGGCTTATCCAACCAAATCGGTTCGTATCGTTGTGCCTTTCCCGCCGGGTGGGGGCACCGACGTTGTCGCGCGCATTTTGGGTCAAAAACTGACTGAAAACTGGGGACAGCAAGCCATTATTGAAAACAAAACAGGCGCCAGTGGCACCGTCGGTTCAGAGTTAGTCGCAAAATCGGTGCCTGACGGCTACACCTTATTACTACAGGGCACCCAGCACTCGATCAATCTGAGTCTATATAAAAAGCTGCCCTACGACACCTTGAAAGACTTTGTACCGGTGGCACATATCGCAATTGCACCCTTTTTGCTGATTGTGAGCTCATCTGTACCGGTCAATTCTGTCAAAGAACTGATTGCATACATCAAGACGCAACCCAACGGACTTGACTATGGTTCGAGCGGGCCCGGAGGTGGTGCGCATTTAGCTGGCGAAATTTTCAAAACCATGGCCGGTGTGCAAATGCGACATATTCCTTACAAAGGAGGTTCGCCGGCTTTGACCGACTTATTAGGCGGTCAGATCCCAATGCTGTTCGACCCGATCCCAACCTCGATTAAGCATGCAAACGGTGGACGTATCAAGGTGCTAGCGATTTCAAGCGGCGAGCGTGTGGTAGCGGCACCTAACGTTCCGACTGTGTCTGAGTCTGGATTACCCGGTTTTGATGTTGTATCTTGGTTTGGTCTGTACGCGCCAAGCGCGACTCCGCCTGCAATTGTCAACAAGCTCAACGCAGATGTGAACCGCGCGCTAGCTCTGCCCGATGTGCAAGACAAATTCAGAGACATGGGATTCAGCACCAAGCTAATGAGCCCCTCAGAGTTTGACACTCACCTTCGTGCTGAAGTCGTTAAGTTCGCTAAGGCCATCAAAGACTCGGGTGCAAAAATTGACGAGTAAGTTTGCGTGGCGCCCCTTGAGTGGGGCTCGCTAGGCTGCCAAAGCTCTACACTGACACGCTAACGGCATAGTTGAGACTTGTGAATGTCAGCATTTGCGAGGCATTCGTTCTAAATTCGCTGAAATATGAGGACTTGAGAGGCTAGCAAACTAGCTGCGATCTACACTCCCGCGCATTGGGTACTTATTCACACCCTGCCGCAGCGTTGATCTTAATATGTTTGTCGACCAATTTTTGGACACACACCAACTGCATGTCTCACGCTTCAGGCATGCGGCTGCTAACACCTGTGCCGAATTTAAGGCCTTGGTGCCTTCACTGGGAGGCACCCACAATAAAAACCTATTTTTGCAAGACAAAAAAGGACGGCGCCATTTTTTGGTCATTACGCAGCCCGAGCATGAAGTGGATCTGGTCAAGCTTAGTGAAAAACTAGAGGCAAAAAAACTTGGGTTCGCTTCTGAAGCGCGTTTAAAACATTTTTTAGACGTCGAGCCAGGTGCCGTCAGCGTACTAGCCTTGATGCGCGATACTGCAACGAAAGTCGAGCTAGTTATTGACAAGCATATTTGGCAAGCCAACGCGATACAGGCTCACCCACTCGTCAACACCGAGACTCTTATCATTGAAAACAAAGAGCTTCAACGCTTTCTAAAAATTACGGGGCACATCCCGAAAATAATCAATGTCCCAATCATTTAGGCGACTTTTTTGGTAAACGCCCGAGCATAAAGAACTCATCATTCGGGCGCATCGAGGTCGCATTGGCCATGCGATTAGACATACCAAAAAAACCTGTGATGGCGGTGATATCCCAAATGTCTTCGTCATCAAAGCCGTGCTCTCGTAGATCGGCATAATCCTGATCACCCACTGACTGTGAGTCAAGACATACCTTCACAGCAAAATCGAGCATCGCTTTTTGTCTAGGCGCGATGTCAGCCTTGTGGTGATTGACGGCCACCTGATCAGCCACTAGCGGGTTTTTTGCATAAATACGCAAAATGGCACCGTGGGCCATCACGCAATACAAACAATTATTTTTTGCACTGGTGGTAGTGACAATCATTTCACGATCGGCTTTTGTCAGACTGCCCGTATCTTTCACCATTAGCGCGTCGTGATACGCAAAAAAAGCGCGAAACTCATCGGGCCTGCGCGAGAGCACTAAAAAGACATTGGGTACAAATCCAGATTTCTCTTGAACGGCGAGAATTTTTTCTCGGATGTCTGTTGGCAGATCTGTCAGCGCCGGGATCGAAAAACGCGAGATGGGATGAGCCGGGTTTGTTACTGCAGCGTTGTTTTGCGGTTCGATAGTCATAGAGTTCTCAATATATAAAAAATGTTCAATCACCATCTTTCTTTAGCAGGGCGAAGATCGAGTTCGAACGTCCACGCATCGGGACTCTGTTCATGCAACCAGACATACGCTTGCGCAATACTATCAGGCTCAATTAACCCTTGGGGGCCCAAGGCTGCCACGCGCTCTGGTTGAGTGGTGCGCACACGTTCAAAGTCGACTACACCATCAATCACGATGTGCGCCACATGCAAGCCTTGTGGCCCAAATTCACGCGCCATGCTTTGAGCAAGGGCTCTGAGTGCAGCCTTGCCGCCCGCGAAGGCGCTAAACCCGACACCGCCACGCAAACTCGCCGTCGCACCCGTAAATAAAATCGTGCCACGCTGCCTAGGGAGCATCATGCGCGCAGCCTCACGCCCCACTAAAAAGCCAGCCATTGCGCACATTTCCCAGGTTTTGAAATACTTTTGTGCAGTCATCTCTAACAAAGGGAAACGTACGTTGCCTCCAACGTTAAACACGACAACTTCAAGGGTGCCGACGTCTTGTTCAATTTTCTGAAATAGGTTGACGACCTCATCCTCATGACGGGCATCGAGCGTAAACGCCAAGGCACGACCGCCTGATTCGTGAATGGCTGCCAACAAGCCTTGACTCGCGTCTGGGGTGCGGCGGGTGACGCATACGGTGTAACCCGCCTGTGCAAATCGCTTCGCCACCGCACTACCCGTGCCGTCACCGGCTCCCACGATTAAACAAACTTTCTGGGGTAAGCCGCTCGCGGCAGATTCATTCACCTTAGGCTCTCGCCGTGGGGCGTGCCACCATCGCACCGTACCAGCGCGTCAGCTCTTTCAGCGCTGGCGGAATCCTTGTGCCGGTTGCTTTACCGACAAGAAAACCACACTGTGCGACGATGTCAGCGATCGTGTAATGATCAGCTGCGATGAATTCTTTACCAATTAGTTCGCGATCTAACCATTCAAAGGCCTCTAGTGCGCGTGCATGATAAAACTCGCCACAGACCGGCTCTTGCGGCACGCGACCGACCCAGTACTGACCCGTATGCCGAAAGTTAGTGATGATCGGCGTCACAACTTCAAACTCTATTCGACGCGTCCACATCTCGATCTGCGCTTGTTCAAGGGCGTTGCGACCAAAAAGCGGTTGTTCAGGATGCAAGGCTTCGAGGTAACGGCATATCGCTATGGATTCGGTCAATAGCGTTCCGTCATCCAGTTCAAGTACCGGTGTTTTACCCAATGAGTTTTTTAATAAAAACTCTGGTTGCAGATTCTCACGATTTAAGCCATCGACCTGCCGAGTCGGAATGGTGAGCCCCTTCTCGGCTAAAAAAATTCGTACTCGGCGTGGATTCATGGCACTCGTCATATCATAGAGCAGCATGGGTTTTCCCTTATAAAAAACAGGATATTTATTCTAGTGTAAATGACCAAGAGTGTGTCAGGCGTATTATCATCAGGCTGAAAATTGCGAAGCTTTTTGGATCAATACACACCGAAGGTACCCTATGTCATTAAAACTCTTTCGACATCTCACTCTGCTGGCATGTACCATCGCGGGCTTGGCTGCACCTACCTGGGCCAATGCACAAACCTGGCCCACAAAGAACATTCGTATTGTGCTGCAGTTTTCGCCGGGCGGCGCGACCGACGTGGTGGCCAGAATTTTGGCTCAGCATCTCTCGACCTCGCTTGGGCAAACGGTTATCGTCGAAAACAAGCCCGGCGCCGACGGGCAGATTGCAGCTGAATTTGTCTTGCGCTCTGAACCCGACGGTCACACGTTTTTCATGGCCTCGAATACGCCCATGATGCAGGTGCCGTTACTCAAAAAGAACCCGCCTTACGACCCCCTCACAAGTTTTACGCCAGTGGCGCTGATTGGCCGCTATATCTTCGTGATGGTCGCAAACCCGAAGCAGCCCTTTAAAACATACGCTGAGTTGGCCGACTACGCCAAAGCCAATCCTGGCAAGCTCAACTTCGGCAGCCACAGCGGTGTGACGCAATTGATGTTTAGCCGTATGACTAAACAACACGGTCTGCAAATGAACTTAATCCCTTACAAGGGAGAAGCCCCAAACGTTAGTGATTTGCTAGGTGGACATGTGCAGTTCAACCTAGTCTCGACGATCAGTACCCTGCAACACATTAACGACGGCAAGCTCAACCCAATCGCTGTGATGCTCGATAAACGTCTTTCACTTTTGCCCGATACACCTACCTTCGCTGAAGCGGGGCTGCCAGCTTTGGGCGCCGAAAGTTGGGCTGCACTCTTTGGCCCCGCTAAGTTACCGCCAGACATCGCCACTCGGATGAGCGAGGCAGTCCGCGCTGCAATCGCTGATCCCGCCTCACGCGCACGCATTGAACGACAAGGGTTTCACCTCGCAGGCTCAACGCCAGCTGAGCTGAATACCTTCGTGGCAAGTCAGCTCAAAGATTGGAAACAGGCGTTTGACGACGTGGGGTTAAAGCCAGAGTAAACGCGTCGCTAGCTGCCCCCTTAAAAAGCTAGATTTGCTGCGCTACCAATAAAAAAAGCCCAGGGCCCTTGTGTTCCTGGTTCATAACGGAGATCTGCAATATGCCCCTAATCGGCTCTGTCACTGAAGCCCGCAACAACCGCCGCGAGCGGCCAATCCGTTCGGCACCTGGTGTAAGCGGTGGGCATATTTTCAGAAGCGACTTGATCCCCGAGACAGGCGATGCTGAGTCCGACGCACCAAACTGCAAACTAATTGAGCAGCAGCCTCATGGCGTACTGCAATCGCATTTTCATATCGTCGATCAGTTTCAGATCATGGTGGCTGGTGAAGGCCTGTTAGGTAAACATCAGGTCGCGCCCTACACCGTACACTTTGCCGCCAAGCACACGGGCTATGGCCCCATCACAGCTGGTGAGCAAGGCTTGCATTACATGGTGTTTAGATTAGGCAAAGACGCCGGCGCGGGGTATTTGCCAGAACAGCGCGGTGACATGAAAGACCTGCCGCGTCGACATGTAATGGGGGCACCCGTGGGCTGTTTAAACGACGTCAAGCGCATTTCTTTGACGAGCACTCTCGAGCACAAAGCCATTGCGATGCAAACCGATGGCTTGTCTGCCACGATATACCAGGCACCGGCGCACCAAAGGATTGTCGGGCCTGAGCCAACCTCTGGACGCGGGCAATTTATTTATATTGCTTCAGGTGCTGCTAAGTTTGATGGGCAAACGCACGAAGCCGGTACGGCAATTTTTATCGCACCAACCGACCCTGCAGCCACCTTGACTACAGACAGCTCAGGCGCCGAGATTTTAGTCATGCAGTTTCCGAGGGCAAGCAGCTAACTCGCGTGACCGCCAACTCAAGAACCGAGTGTGACGATGCGCTTGTTACCTTGCAACCCGGGCGCACTTGAGTCTACCCGAAGCGAACTGAAGGGCTTGCTACAGCTACAACGATTGCGCGCGTTATTGGGCTAATTGAAGATTGAACTCTTTCGCCACACGTTGCCATTTTGCAATTTCAGCCCGTCTGAAGGTATCGAGTTCTTGCGGAGTTGAAGCAATGATCTCACCATTAAATTCACCAATACGCGCAATCACCGCGGGTTGTTTTAAGGCGTTTACAAAAGCTTGATTTAAGCGCGCAATGATCGCAGGAGGGGTTGCCGCCGGAGCATATATTGCGTTCCACTCGTAACTTGCATAGCCTGACACACCCGCCTCAGCAATCGTAGGAACGTCGGGATACACGGCAATCCGTTTATCACTTCCTACCCCAATGACACGAAGTTTGCCAGCACGAACATGAGGCAACGAGGTACCGACCGTTGAGAACATCATCGTTACTTGACCTGAGATCACATCGGTCAACGCCAACGAACCGCCTTTGTAGTGCACAGCCTCGAGGTGCGTGCCCGCCAAGGCATTAAACAAGACACCGGCTAAATGTTGCGCTCCGCCTGGGCCAGAGGATGCGTAATACAGCGAGGGCTCTTTTTTCTTAGCGGCGCTGATGACCTCGGCCACCGTCGTCAAGGGATTATCAGTGCGCACCACCAACACGTTGGGCACACGCTG
>CANKOW010000186.1 GCA_947484295.1 Alcaligenaceae bacterium
CAATGAAAGATGTCTGGCCGGTTGCGCCGGTAATCGTCAATGTAGGCATAGGCTACGCCGGGTGCGGTCGAGATGTAATACGGCCAAGCCGAAAACTTTTTGGCGACCACGCTATCCATGACAATCCAGCCAATCCGCTCAGGCTGCTTAGCCATGTCTTTGTTCGGCTTATCGAGTTCGTTGGTAAAGCGCTTACCGTCTTTATTAATTAGTACACCACCTTCACGATATAAGTCTGTTGAAGGGCTGACTGCAGTCGTTAAAAAGCTCATCAAGAAAGGGCGCAAAATCCACTGAGGCAACCACGTTGCTGACCAGGCAATCAACTGCGCAATGATTTTGGTGGGTGGTAAGCGTTGCAAAAGATTGGCACGTGTTGGCGCTAAAAATCGCATGATCGGGCCACGCACAATATCGCCATTGATCACAGAAGCGCCTAGCGCCATCGCCATGCGATGACCATCGCCTGTGGCCGTCGTATTGATAGCATCGACCAGGGCAACCTCTGGGTTGGCCAGCTGGGCTTTTAAGTCGGCCGCTGCACTGTAATCGCCACTGGCGAGCACCACGCCGTGACGCGCCTTAAAGGTATGTAATGTGCCATCCGGCAAAGTGGCCTCAACACCCACAGCGCGCTCGCCCTCAAGCACAATGCGTTGCGTCGCAGTGTTCAGACGCAGGTCGACCCCAAGGCTGCGACAGCGACGCGTCAGATGGAAGGCAAACGAGCGCGAATTAGGCACCACATTATGCATACGTGCGACACGATGGGGTGGCTCTTCTTCGGGGCCGACAAACACGACACCGAGCTTCATCAACCAGTCGATCATGTCGGCGGTGTTGTCGACCAAGATACGGCGTAACGCAAGGTTGTCACGTGGTGCGAGTGCGCCGGCGTGCTTTTCCATATCTTCAAAATGCGCGTCTGTGCTGTCTTGTATGTTGGCCTTGCGTTGATGAGGGGTACCCGTAGCGGTAATCGAGCCGACTGACCACGAGGTTGAACCACCTGTATCAGAATTTTTTTCAAGCAAGATCACTTGGCGCCCTAGCTCGGCCGCCTCGATCGCGGCCGCTAAACCAGTACCACCACCGCCAATAATTAAGACATCAGTATGCGTTGTTGCTGACACAGCTTTTGCTCCACCCTGTTAAGGGATTATTTTGTGTTCGCGAAAATAATCAAAACCACCCGTGAACATCTTTGGCGTGTTGATCGTTTCAGTAAAACCATCTCGTTGCGCTTTAGCCATGTCAGACACGACATCCCACTGCAGCGACAATACGTAGTCACCATACGGCCATTGCGCTACTGTTTGCAAGTTAGTTTTTTTTAAATCGTATTTTTTGATCATAGATTGCCAAATAGCGTCTTTGTCAGAGGCAAACTTAGCGAAGGTGCCCGAATTCGGTTGACCGACTTCCATCTTAAAGTACTTAGCAAAGACGGGCCATAGCTGAGACCAACTCACTGGATCACCGTTGACGATGTTGTAGGCCTGATTGCGGCACTGCTGTTCGCTCATCATCCAAACCGCCGAGCGTGCCAGAGTCGGTAACCACGAAAATTGAGTTTTTACCTCGAAGCTGCGAGGTGTGCCCGGAAAATGTAATGACTCGCCGAGTTCGCGCAAGATCGAGGCATATGACCCCAAGACCAGCAACATATTGCGCGCTTCATCGGTGCGATAGTTACAAAACGCATGGGGGCGCGAAATCGACCAAGACCAGTTTTGCCCACGCTGGCGTTGTTCAACCAGCTGTTGCTGTTCAAAATAAAAGCTCTTGTAATTGCCGCAGGCATCATCTTCGCGGTAGGGTGTGCGACGCTCTTTCACCGTGTGGCCATAGTACTTTGTGCCGTGCACGAGGTGAATATGCTGCAGCTCGTTTGAAGTGTGCTCGAGCGCATCGAGCAGATGTCTTAGCATCGCGACGTTAGTGTCTTTGGATTCAAGCTCGCCGCCAAAATGATCAAAGCGTGCGGCGTACAGCACATGCGTGATGCCCTGCAGCTGCGTTAGTTTCTGCTGACAGTCGTTCGCAACGGTGAGGTCGACCGCAAGCATCGGGTAGGGGGCGTGTGGGTCAGGCGTGCGCGCCAAGCCCAAGGGCCCCCAATCGCCGAGCCCCATTAAATGCATGCCAACGCTCGAGCCGATCTGACCGGTTGCACCAGCGATCAAAGTCTTGCGTGGTTTGGGCTTGAGGTTCAAAGTCATGGCTCTTGAAAGTGTTGGTGCGGTAACCGTTAGCTGGGTTGCGCTGATGCATATAGCGCAACGTCAGCGCGCGTTGGCAAGCCGAGTGCTCGCGCGTGAGGTATCACACTGATCCCTCGGTAAGGCGTTGACTGATCTAGGCCAACTGCGCGCAACCAAGTAAACGTGACGCCTTCAAACGCTGGTTCTTGATGAGCGAGCTCAGGCTGCGTCTGATCGGTCACGACTAAGGCACAGTCTGCCGGCACCTCAGGCGCCATTATGCTTGCCTGTTCTACACCTTCAAAAAGATTACGCTGGTAAAAGCGTTTGTCTATCAAACTCAGCCAAGGCCCCATCCCCCGAATCTTTTGATAGTACGGGTCGACAAAGACCTGGGGCGAGCGAATCGAATACATCGCAAGAGATGGCGGCCAGCCCGGAGCTTTCGTTTGAAAGCGCTCGGCTGAAGTGATGCCGTCTACGGTACGCATAATGCGCAAGTGCTCGACGTACCATTGCGCCCATTGGGGCTCTTGAGTGGGATCGGTGATCCCACTTTGGCTCATAAAAATCATGATGACACGCGTGAAGTCAATGCGCTTACGAAAACAGTAGCAGAGCTCAATCGCAGCCGGCGCAAGCGCAGTGCCTGAGTCATTGACTAGTTAATTTGGAGACCAGATTTCTTAATCACCGGACCCCACTTGATCGTTTCTGCCTCAATCAGTGCTGAGAAGAGTTCGGGAGCACCCCCGACCAGCTCAAAACCCATTTTCTGAAGTCGCGCGCGAATCTCGGGATCATTAATGGCCTTGTTAAAGGCTGCGTTCAGTGTTTTGATGGCTGCAGCAGGGGTGTTGGCGGGGGCCAGCACACCGTTCCAAGAGGTGACGGCATAGCCAGGCACACCCGCTTCGGCGATCGTGGGTAGCTCGGGCAAAGTGAGCGAGCGCTTTTCGCTGGTGACCGCGATTGCTCTGAATTTGCCACTGGCGATATTCGCTAAAAGAGTGGCCGGTTCACCAAAAATCATATCGATCTCGCCAGACAGCAAAGCAGTCGCTGCGGGTGCACCGCCTTTGTAGGGAACATGCTGTAACTGCACGCCCGCCATGTCGGCGAACAGTTGACCCGTCAAGTGATTGATCGCACCGTTACCACTTGAACCGTACGTAAATTTGCCCGGATTGGCTTTTGCGGCGGCAATGACGTCTTGGACTGTTTTGAAAGGTAAGTTGCTATTGACGACCAGCACTTGTGGCACTGAGGCTAAAAAAATGACCGGAGTGAAATCTTTTTCTTCAAAGGTCATCTCTTTATAAAGGTGCCGGTTGATCGAGTGTGTACCCGAATAGGCAAACGCGATGGTGTAGCCGTCTGCTGGCGCGCGCGCAACCGCGGTGGCACCGATGTTGCCTGCCGCCCCGGCGCGGTTTTCAATCACCACGGGTTTGCCCAAGGCATCTGCAACAGGGTTTCCAAGCAAACGTGCCATCACATCACCACCACCACCGGGTGGCCACGGCACAATCCAGCGAATCGCCCGATCAGGAAATGTTTGGGAATAGCTAACTTGTGTTGTTGAAAATAACGCCACAACGATAAAAGCTGCGCGCATCAAAGCTCTAAGCATCTTGGTCTCCGACTGAATTTGTGAAGCCCAGGCTATGGACGCCTGAGTCTGTTGTTTTGTGCGAATACTGCAAATTTAACCGATCTAGTGCAATTTTTTTGCTATGTTTAGTAGGGGCGAACCCTCGCTCGCGCAAGCTAGACGTGCTGTGCAAGCAAGTACGATGTTGACCCACGCTCTTGCGCTGTTGCGGGGGATTACAACTGCACTGATGTCATGCCAACGCCGTCAAAGCTTGCCACCACCAAATCACCAGGCTGCGCAGCAGGCATCCCGCACCAACTGCCGGTCGTCACGACGGTGCCTGCCGGTACTGAAGCGCCGCCCGCGGTGACCTGACGCAGCCAAAACGGTAAGAGCCAACGAGGGTCTTGCATAGAATGGGTACCGACAAACTCTTGGGCAGGCGCCTGGCCGATCTTGACGGTACAACGCTGGCGTGCCCAGTCGCGCTCAGTTTCTTGCGCGCTGTAAGGCATCCAGTTGCCAATCACCAGCGCGCCGTGGGTTTGCAGGTCGGCTAGTTTTAGCAATGGTTGCAGTTGTTCGGTTTGCTGCCAGCGTGAGTCAACCACCTCGATGGTGACCGCCATCGCGCCAATCAAGGCATGCGCTTGTTCGTGCGTCAGCGATGCGGCCTCGGCGGGCGACACAAGCCGATTGGTTTTGAGAGCGATTTCGATTTCAATTAAACGCATATTGAAAGGCCAATCGCGCGCTTGAGCGGGGCTAGTCCAGACGCCTAAGTCGAGAAGGGCGCTCGACAATAAGCTGGCCTCGCGTGAAGAGGCTCCTGATTTCCAGTACCTACCCACGGCGGCTTGCTCGGGGGCTAACTCTTTGCGCACCAGTTCTTGCACCGCATAGGCGTCGTCAGTGGTTAGCAGCTGATCGACGTGTTGGGCCGGATCGGCCGGTTGTCGGTCACGGCGAGCCGCTAAAAGGGTCTGGGCAATGGCGGCAATATGGGGATTTGTCATTTAAAAAAGCTCTCGGTCAGATAATCAAGGATAATCGACTTCCTGACTTCGCACAGTACACACGAGATATATGGCCTTACGAGCAACCATTTATAAAGCTGAGCTCAATGTGGCGGACGCCGATCGCCACTATTACGGCAGTCACGCCCTGACGCTTGCCCGGCACCCCTCAGAAACCGAAGAGCGCTTGATGGTGCGTGTGCTGGCGTTCGCACTGCATGCGCACGAAGACTTGGCCTTCACTAAAGGCTTGAGTGACGCCGACGAACCCGACATCTGGCTGAAAGACCTGACGGGCTCGATTGAACTCTGGATTGAGGTTGGCCAGCCTGACGAGCGGCGCATCTTAAAAGCCTGTGGTCGCGCCAAACAGGTCGTGATTTACTGCTATAGCGGTCAGAACAGCAAGATTTGGTGGGATGGCATCCGCAACAAGCTCGAGCGCGCGCGCAACTTAAGGGTGGTGTGTTTGCCTTCAGAGGATACTCGCGAATTAGCCGCACAGACACAGCGCAGCATGATCTTGCACGCCAACATGCAAGATGGTGAAATTTTTATTTCAAATGATCAAGGTCAAATCACCTTTGCGCTAGAGGTTTGGCGCGAGGCAAAAGACTAAGCCCTGTTGTGTCAAACGAAAGACAAAGCGCTGTTGTGTCAAATGAAAGACCAAGCCCTGTTGTGTCAAATGAAAGACTAAGCGCTGTCGTGGCAAACACGATCGTTGCGATTGAAAAAAAATCGTGGCTTCGCTCAGAGCGCGCGGCTTCGCTGTTGCGACTGGTCGTTGTTGTTGCCGTGCACGGCGCGGTGATCGCTGCCCTACTGAGCTGGTCGTGGCCGCCCGCTCCAATTGAAGTTTCGATTTTGAGTCTCGAAGATCTTGGGGGTGATGTGTCTGCCTCGTCAGAGCTGTCGGCCGCAGAGCGTTTGACGCCAGACGTAGAGGCGGCAGCCCCAGCAACCGAGATCTTGCCGACAGTCGTTGCGCCCGCGCTTGAACTTGCACAGCCTCAGCAGATCGATATCGCACTTTCACAGCTTGTGCCCCCCGCGCCCGAGTCGCAAGTCGCACCCGAGCTCGCACCCGAACAGTTGCCTGAGGCGCAAACGCAACCTACTGACACTTCTGATACAGCACCGATCGCACCGACTGCAGCGACTGTACCGACTTCACCGACTGCATCGATTACACCTACTATACCGACTACACCGACATCATCCGCTTCAACACAAGTACCACCTAAAGCACCAGCGGCAGCGACGGTGCGGCCAGCGCCCGATCTTGACGCATCCGCTCGGCCTAGATCTGTTGCTAAGGTGACGGCTCCCAATGGTGGAGCGACTGCAACGCCTAATTCGGCCTCAACAAGCAATTCGGGTTTGACCGGCAACGCGAGTGGCAGCACTCAACCAGGCACAGGCACTGAGCCCGCTCTGACGGCGGCGCGTTTTGACGCGGACTACTTGCATAACCCAGCACCTGCTTACCCCGCGCAGTCGCGACGTCTGAAAGAAGAAGGCACCGTGCTGTTGCTCGTGCGAGTGAGCGTCGAGGGCACGCCGCTCAGTGTCGAGATCCGCAACTCTAGCGGGTTCGAGCGCTTGGACGAAGCTGGGTTACAAGCGGTGCGTCAGTGGCGTTTTGTGCCCGCCAAGCGTGGCAGCGAAAATGTTGCCGCTTCAGTGCTTGTGCCGATTCAATTTAAGCGACAGTAAGTGAGTCTTTGATGAATACTGAGCAATTTCCAGAAGACCTGATTGGGGTGGCGCTCGTGGTGCTGATGCTTGGCATTCGTCACGGCTTTGATCCCGATCACTTAGCGGCGATCGATGGCTTGACGCGCTACAACAGCAGCGAGCGGCCAGTGCTCGCCAAAACGGCTGGGCTGCTTTTTTCGTTAGGGCATGGTTTGGTGATCGTACCGCTTTCAATCTATGCGGCAAGCTTGGCGCAAACATTCGATTTTCCAGTTTGGCTCGATACCTTTGGCAC
>CANKOW010000187.1 GCA_947484295.1 Alcaligenaceae bacterium
CACCGCACTCATCGTGAGTTGTGCCTGGTTGACCGCCTGATGTAGCGTATGCAGAAACCACGTCAACCACTCGGTCACGTCGAGCGAGGTTTTTTGTGTGCGCTCAAGGATGTCGTAGTAAGCCTTGCGTTCTCGCTGGATTTGCGCCGACAGGCTGTAAAAACGCTGAGGGCTGCCATCGGCACGAGCAAGAAATAAATCGCCCACGGCTCTGGCAATACGGCCATTGCCGTCATCGAAGGGGTGCAAGGTCACAAACCAAAGGTGCGCGAGCCCGGCTTTGATCAGCGGTGGCTCGCCGCGTGAAGCGTTGGCCCACTTCAGAAAAGCCGCAGTTTCTGTTTCAAGTTGCTCGGCGGGCGGCGCTTCAAAGTGAACGCGTTGACGGCCGATTGGGCCCGACACCACTTGCATGGGGCCCGTCGCATCATCGCGCCACGCACCCACATTGATTTTGGCTATACCGGTATAGCCGGTTGGGAAGAGTGCCGCGTGCCAGCCGAACAAGCGCTCGCGAGTGACTGAAGACTGGCAATTGACCGTTGCATCAAGCACTAACTCAACCACACCCTCGACATGGCGATCTGCCGCAGCCAATGCACCGATGTCGACGCCAAGCCGACGGGCAATGGACGAGCGAACAGACGCTACGTTCAGATGCTCGCCCTCGATCTCACTGGTTTTCATGACGTCTTCGGTCAAAGCCGAAAGGCTTGCCTGATCGCGCAAGGCCATGCCAACATCAGCCAGCCTCCCCAGAAGCAAGCCTTGTGCGCGACTGACCTCAGCCAAAGGCTGCGCCAAAGCCGCTAGGTCGTAACGCCAGTTCGACCAGTCTGGGGCTTGCCAAATGTAGGTGTAATCTCCGCTTTTCATGCGGAGATTATGAGGTGTATTGACCGCAAGTGCAAGTGAATTTCAAGCATGCCAACCCTTCGAGGGTGTTTTTTGTGGACTAAAAATTACGATAAATTCACGCGGAAATCACTCTGCGTTGATTTTTTCTGAGCCCTCAGCCAATGCACGCTTCGAAAATAATTAGGCGGGATTTTCGTCGACGCTTTGCCAACTTCTACCGTGCTTTGCGCTTATTGGCCAATCTAAATATGGATAATAGAAAGTGCTTGCGAGGCTTCGTGTCGACGCATCAAGTGCACGCACACATCCGATTGTCTTTGCTGTAGCCATTCGCCAACTCGGTGAACAGCAAAGCTTAACCTTTCAAAGTAAAAAACAAGGTCTATACATGACACTGAGCAAGCAGCAACCTTGGAAAATTCTGATTGTCGATGATGAAAAAGGGCTTCATGATGTCACGCATTTAGTATTGCGAAGGATGCAATACGCCGGACGTCCGATTGAGCTGATCAGTGCTTACTCAGCCCAAGAGGCTGAAGAGATCATCAAGGTCACTCCAAGTATTGCGGTTGCGGTGATTGATGTCGTCATGGAACATGATCAGGCTGGCTTAGATCTTGTAAAAGTTATTCGCAATCAATACGGTATGAATAAAGTTAGGATCATCTTGCGTACCGGTAATCCCGGCATGGCCCCTGAGCGAGAGGTCATTCAACATCTTGAAATTGATGACTATCGCGATAAAACCGAGCTCACCGCAGATCGTTTATTTTCAGTCGTGTATACAGCGCTTCGCTCGTATCATGCACTCAAAACCATTGCTGAAACGTCCCGCGGTCTTGAGCAGATTCTTCTTTCAACTGGCGCGATGCTTGAAGATAAAAATGATCATTGCACACTGTACCTTGCGCTTTTGAAAAATCTTCAAGAGGTTAAAGTCATCTCGGATTGCTCTTTGCTGCTAGGCGATGTGATGGGTATTTATTCGGCGCCTACTGAGCCGATTATTGCTATGTCAACCGGTATCTATGCCGAGTTATCGGGCCGTACGTTTGAACATATTGAGGATGAGGATCTGCGCCATTTAATCAACAGACGCTTTAATTCTAAGGCCACTTACATCGGGGAAAGAGGCGTCTTACTTGGCATCACCTTGCCAAATCAGCAATATCTTGCGCTTTGGATTGCCAGCGAAGGAATGTTGCAACCTCACGTGACTTATTTAATACATATTCTGCTCGAGCGTTTTAACTCTAACTTAATGCACAACCATTTGCGAAATGAGGTTTTAGATGCGCAACGTCAAGCACTCAATACATTGTGCGAAGCTGTTGAGATGCGCTCAAAAGAAACTGGGATGCATATTCATCGCATGGCAGCATATTCCAAGTTATTAGCGCAGCTCTACGGCCTGCCGAGTGATCAGCTGAATTTAATTGAAGCGGCTGCGCCCTTACACGATATTGGCAAGGTAGCAATTCCAGACGCTATCCTCAATAAACCTGGTCGCCTGACAGAGGATGAAATGGATACGATGCGCACCCACGCGCAAAGTGGCTTTGATTTATTGGGTCGCTCAAACAGCAAAATGTTAGAGACTGGTGCCCAAGTGGCCTTAACGCATCATGAGCGCTGGGATGGTACTGGCTATCCAAATGGACTAAAGGGCAATGAAATCCCCTTGTTTGGCAGAATCGTCAATGTGGCGGATGTGTTTGATGCCTTGATGTCCAGAAGAGTTTACAAAGAGCCGTTTCCGCTAGATAAAACCATTCAAATCATGTCAGATTTGTCTGGTCAGGCTTTCGACCCTGCGCTGATTGATTTGTTGGTTAAAAACAAAGAGCAATTCAGTGCAATATTTGATCAAAATCCTGATTACGCGTAATAATTGACCACCTAAGGAATTTGACCATGCGAGCATTGATTCTAGCTGTCACTCTAAGCTTTTTCTCATTCACTTCATTTGGGCAGACAGCAAACCCCGACGTCTCGATTGGCGTTGTACCCAACATGAGTGCGCGATTGATTAGTACCAACTATCAACCGTTGGCAGATTATTTTGAAAAAGGTCTCGGTCGCAAGGTTGCAGTTACAACAGGTACCAATTTTCCAAATTTTTATCAGCGCGCGCTCACTAACGAGTTTCAGATCATGGTGACTGCTCCAAATTTAGCAAGAGTCTCGCAAATTGACGGAAACTGGGAGGCCGTTGCAGTGTTCGAGCCTGGTATTCCTGGTCTTTTGGTGGGGATGGCGGGTCGGCAAAACAATCTCGGATTTTTACGAGGAAAGAAATTAGCGGTTGCAAACCCTCAGTCTCTTGTGGCCTTGGCTGGTGTTAACTGGTTAAGTTCGCAAGGCTTTGTGAACGACAGGGATTATGAGATCTTACGTATTGCAAACGATGACAGCCTTGGTGTCAGCTTAAAAACTGGCGAGGCAGCTTTTGCTTTAATGAGTCAGGGTGAATTTAATGCAAAAGATATCGAACTCAAGAAGATTTTGACACCTGTCAATACGTTTGTTAAGTTGCCCGGCTTTTTCATCATGGTCAATGCCAAGGCGACAAGCAGCGAACAACAAAAAATGAAATCCTTGATCTTAGACTTTCCAAAGTCAGAACAAGCCAAACAATTTTTCTCGTCAACTGGCTTTACTGGCCTTCAACCACCCACAGATGATCAAATCAAGTTTTTAGATTCTTTTACGGAGGCAACACGCCAAGGTCTGAGTCAGGCTAAATAAGCATGCTCACGTCGTGGAGTTTTCGAAAAAAACTTATTTTTATCTGGCTGATTATTCAGATCATCGTTACTGTCACGACTGCGTTTCTGTTGGTCAAACTGACCACAGACTCCATGGAAACAGATATTGTTTATCAGTCTGAGCAAATCAAACCAGTCCTGAGTTCAGCCGTCATTACTCCGTTAATTCAGCGCGATTATGCAAGTGTCATCGCGATCCTGAAAGAGCTCGTCAGTTCAGATAATGTCCAAGAAATTATCATTGAGGATCGCAACGGTCACTTAATTGCACGTGAACCGCCTGAAGCAAATCGAAAAAATAATCCAAGTATTTCGCCACTGGTTGTTGATTTTCTTATTCAGGCTGACAGCGTCAATCTTGGCAAAGCAACGATCACGATTTCTAGGGATAGGTTAGTTGAAACTCGATTCAATTTTTTGTTGTATTCGGCACTCATCGTCATCATCACTTTATTTATTTTTTATCTATTAGCGCTCGTGCTAAGCCGTTATGTGACTCGGCCGATATCAGAGCTTGCGACGATTGCAGAGAACATTTCTAAGGACAATTTTATATTTCCAGAGCTTGCCGAGCGAAAAGATGAAATTGGTTTACTGCAACACGCCTTTAAATCAATGTCCAATGAAATTGCCAAACAAATTAATGGCTTATCTCTTCTAAACGCTGAGTTAGAAACTAGAGTTCGCGATCGAACGAAGTCTCTGCAATCTGCCAGAGATGAATTAGTACAAAAGGTTGAACAGCTGATGCTGGTGGGTGCTGTCGTCGATAATTCGTACTTCAGCATCTCAATTGCGGATCTAAGAAGCCCTGGTACACCACTCATTTATGTGAATCCAGCTTTTACAAAAATAACTGGCTTCAGCGCGGGGGAAGTGCTTGGCACAACTTCTCGCGTCTTTCAGGATGGGATCACTGACTCTGAAGCGATGAAGCAAATTCGCTTCACGTTAGAGAATAAATTGGCGTGTACCGTTGAGTTCTTGGATCGGCACCGGAATGGGGAGGTTTTTTGGAACCGCCTTAGCATCTTTCCCGTGATCATCGAAGAAAATGAACCCAGATACTATGTCATTTTTGAAGATGATATTAGCGCCTTAAAGAAAGTGAGTGCCGAACGCGAAACCCTTTTACAAGAGGCGCAAGAAAATCAGCGCCTACAGTCCTTGGGAATACTGGTTGCAGGACTTGCCCATGAAATTAACAACCCCATAGGCATTGCAATCACAGCCACCACTCACGTCAGTCAAACCGCCGCGACTATTAGAAAAAATGCCTCTAACCTAACAGGCTCGGCACTGACAGACTTTCTTGAGGATGAAGGGATAGCCTTCCAACTTATTTTTGATAACCTGAAGCGTGCAAGTGATCTGATTCGAGGCTTTAAGGATGTTGCTCGAGATCGATCCTTGGATGAAAAAAAGGAAATCAATCTTAAAGTCTATCTTCAGTCCATTGAGCAATCTCTCACACCGGTATTGAAAAAAGCAAAATGCACCTTAAGCTTAAAGGTTGACCCAAGCATTTCGTTACACGTTAATTCTGGCTCACTTGGGCAGCTTCTGACAAACCTTTTGCTGAATTCAACCATTCATGCTTTTGACGGAATAAAGGATCGTCAGCTTAAGATTTCTGGCATCCAAACCCCTGAGCATATTTTTTTAAAAGTGAGTGACAACGGTAATGGTATTGCCGAGAATGTATTGCCTAATCTGTTTACACCGTTTTATACAACCAGTCGCCGTAAAGGAGGGACGGGTTTGGGTCTTTACATCAGCAGGCAGATTGCGACCGAGGTTCTTCACGGTAGTTTGAGTGTTGAAAACTTACCGGAAAAGGGTTGTGAATTTACGTTGAAGTTACCCAGACATTAACGTTTTTTGAGTATTTCCTTTGTTGAAATGCTCTTATTGATCCATTCAGCGTGAAATTCATTAATATGTGACATCGCTAAAGATAGTGGCCAACAGGTTCATCAGTGCCAAGCCGCCAAAGTTTTGCTTAAATGCCGCTAGCGACTATTACACTCACATACGAAGAGGTCATCATGACAAGTTCAATCAAAATCACACGTCGAAATCTGCTGGGTGCTACCGTTGGTTTAGTGGCCGCCGCTGGGCTCAATCCAAGGTCTGCCAATGCGCAAGCCGCTACGCCTGCTGCCAACCCTGCCGCCGCTGCCCCTGCGGCATCCACAGCCAAGCCGTTACCAAACTATGTCAGCTGGAAACACGCTGACAGCATGATCATCCATACCCCGACAACGATTGAAACCAAGCGTTCAGCAATCGGCTCAAGCATCATCACGCCGAGCGATCGCCTGTTCATCCGTAACAATCTGCCTGCACCCTCAGCGGCCGATATTGGTGATGTCAACGCCTGGAAAGTCACGGTCGAAGGCGTTGGCAAACCACAATCCCTTTCAATCGCTGATCTCAAGCAGATGGGGTACGAAACCATGGCAACAGTGTTGCAATGTTCAGGCAACGGTCGCGGCTTGTTTCCCGGCAAACCGAGCGGCACAAGGTGGCAGACGGGTGCAGCTGGCTGTGTCATGTGGGCGGGTATTCCTGTGCGCGAAGTCATCCAAGCTCTGGGGGGCGTTTCCACCGGAATGGTCTATATGACGGGCACAGGCGGTGAAAAGCTTCCAGAGGGCATTGATCCCAATGCCGTGGTTGTCGAGCGCTCGGTACCTGTCGCCGCAATGCAAGATGCCATGCTAGCCTGGGAAATGAATGGCGAACCGATGCCTTTAGCGCACGGTGGCCCTCTGCGCTTGGTGGTACCTGGTTACAGCGGCGTGAACAATATTAAGTACATCAAGCGTTTGGCGTTCACAAAAGAGCAGACGCAAGCCGCCATTCAAAAAACTGGATATCGGATGTCACCGGTCGGTCAAAAGGGCGATCCTAGTCAGCCCGCGGTTTGGACCATGGATGCTAAATCGTGGGTGACATCACCCTCGCCTGACAACGGCCCGATCAAAGCGGGTGCAGTACAAATCACGGGTGTAGCCATGGGCGCCTTAGAAGACATCGCTAAGGTCGACGTATCGCTTGATGGCGGTAAAACCTGGCAGGTCGCACGCTTGGTGGGACCAGATCTGGGCAAGTACGCTTGGCGTCAGTTTGTCTTGGCCACAACCCTGAAAGCCGGCCAGTACGATGTC
>CANKOW010000188.1 GCA_947484295.1 Alcaligenaceae bacterium
GGCTCTGGCGATCGCTTCACAGGCGATGTTGCCTCCGGCTCCTGGGCGGTTTTCAACCACAACGGGTTGACCTAACAAAGCAGACAGCTTGACCGCGATTGTGCGCGCCGCAGAGTCGGTGCCCCCGCCCGGTGCAAAACCCACAATCAACCGGATAGGTTTTGTCGGAAAACGCTCGGCCGACTCAGTCTGTGCAAAGGCATTTGACACACAAAGCCATGCAACCAAGCACGCGCTTAACTTGCGACCCATTCGATTAAACATACCCGCCTCTGTATTTTTTCTTTTGTGAAACATTGACTAAAAAGGTGAATGCCATTGCAATTGAATCTATTATATCGACGAGAACCGCTGTTTAAAATTAACCATAAGGTTTCACGCACAGCATGTTAATGCGACTTGCATTTCTGATTGTTAGCCTGACCACGACCCATGGCTTGACCGGTCTGTCTTCGCCACTTTTTGCCCAACCAAGTCGCTAATATCCAACCCGAGTAAGTCTGATGACACAAATACCCTCTTCCCCAAACGGCTCTGCACTTCCTCAGCGAGCCGGTCGTCCAGGCCCGTTATCGGGGGTCCGTGTGATTGATCTATCGGCCTATATCGCTGGGCCTTATGGCTGTTCGCTGCTCGCCGATCAAGGCGCAGAGATCATCAAGATTGAACCGCCGAGTGGCGATAACCTGCGTCGCTATCCCTCATCCTTGGCCTCAGAAAGTCGTGCTTTTTTAGGTGCCAACCGCAGCAAACTGGCTGCAGTCCTAGATATCAAAAATCCAGACGATCTCGCGACGCTACTGACTTTAATTGAAACCGCAGACGTCTTGGTGCATAACTTCAGACCCAGCGTTGCCCCGCGTATCGGGATCGGTTACGAAACGCTAAAGATTTTGAACCCACGATTGATTTATTGCGCGGTCAGTGGTTACGGCGAATCAGGTCCTTTCAAAGAAAAAGCGGGCTTTGATCAAGTCTTGCAAACCATGACCGGTATGACCGTGCTTCAAGGCAAGCCGGGCGGACCACCAGAAATTTTGTACGGCTCGATTGTTGATTACTACACCTCAGCGTTAGTGGCAGGTGCTGTGTCTTCAGCCTTGTTTGAACGCGAACGCTCTGGCCAGGGTCAGTTTGTTGGTGTGTCGTTACTCGCAGCGGCGCTCACGTTGCAATCGGCGCGACTGGTTTGGGCCGAGGGCGAAGGTCGCGAGGTCGGTCGAGATATGCGCTCGCTTGGCATTACTGGGATACACCCAACCCGCGAAGGCTATCTATATATTTCAGCGAACGTACCGCATTTTTGGACAGCGTTGTGCCAAAAAGTTGGCCTCGGAGAATTAGCAACCAACGAGCGCTACGACACCGTACGCAAACGTGCCCAGTATCAAGGCGAGATTGTGCCAACAATACGCGAAGCACTGATGAGGCACACAGCGCTTGAATGGGAGGCCATTTTTGGCGAGGAGGTGCCCTGCTCGACGGCCTTGACGATTGAAGACATGTTTGAGCACCCCCAGGTCGCCAGTCAAGACCTAATTACAAATTTTGAACACCCGGTCGTGGGCAAGTATCGCGGGCTCAAACGCTCGATCAAGTTTAGCCGTACACCCGGCCCAGATCCGTTCGCCGCACCCACTCTCGGGCAGCACACCGACCTAATTCGAAGCGAAGTAATGCGCTTGCGCAAAAACAATAAAAAACCCTGACGATCCTAGCATCAGAGATCAGAAAAAAAACATGACTATCCCGGTATCTGTCACATCACTCGAAGCAATTCTCGTCCCGAACTCTGCCGGCGCCAGCATCCCGGCTATGCATGTCCCCTCGAAGGCCTGTGATTGTCACTTGCATATTTACGATGCAAGATTTCCGCAGTCGGCAGACGCTGCGGCCCTAAACGAACCAGCTACGATTCGCGAATATAGGCTATTACAAAAGCGTTTAGGCACAGAACGTGCGGTGATCGTGACACCACGCAACTACGGCGTCAATAACGACGTAACACTTGATGCGATCGCACAACTTGGCTTAGACCGCGCGCGTGGTGTCGCCGCCTTACGCAGCGATGTGAGCGACGCTGCGCTCAAAACGCTTGATGCGGGCGGGATTCGTGGTGTGCGCTTTTCTCTTTACACACCCAAACATGCAGCAGCAAGTTTTGAGATGGTCGAACCCTTGGCTGCGCGTGTTGCCAGCCTAGGTTGGCACCTGCAACTGCACTGGACAGCAGATCAAATCGTTGAACACGAAGCGATGCTTAAGCGCCTGCCCACCCAAATTGTGTTTGATCACATGACGCGCTTGCCGCAGCCTCTTGGGCTTGCACACCCTGCCGTCAAGATCGTCGAACACCTAATGGAGCAAGGTCGTGCCTGGATCAAACTCTCGGGTGCCTATTTGGATAGTCAGGTTGGTGAGGCAGGTGATTTTTTAGATATTGATGCGGTCGCACGCCGCTGGATTGCTACAGCACCAAACCGTCTGGTGTGGGGAAGCGACTGGCCTCACCCGACTGAGACGATTAAGCCCAACGACGCCAACATGCTTGACATGCTGGCACGTTGGACGACTGATCGCTCAGTGATTGAGGCGATTTTAGTCGGCAATCCCAACGATCTTTACGGCTTTCTCTAGATGACAAGCAAAAATTCAACAAGCCTCTTGGGTACAGCGTCTTAGTCTTAGAATGCTCCAAACGCTCGTGAGAACCCTGTTTTTAGGCTGAGTTTCAAATACACTCTGCCCCATGACCGCCCTACGCAGAATTGCTCACTTAGATATGGATGCGTTTTTCGCATCCGTTGAATTGCTGACCTATCCAGAGCTACGTGGACATGCCGTCGTGGTGGGCGGGCGCAACGCTGGTGCTCCGACCACTAGCGCTGAAGGTGAAAAACAATTTTTACGTCTCCGAGGCTATGCCGGACGTGGCGTCGTCACGACCTCAACGTACGAGGCGCGCGCCTTGGGTGTGTTCTCTGGCATGGGATTAATGAAATCAGCCGCCTTGGCGCCCGAGGCCATCCTACTGCCCGCCAACTTTGAGGCCTATCGACACTTCTCTCGCCTGTTTAAAGAAGCTGTGGCCTCAGTCGCACCGCGCGTCGAAGACCGCGGCATCGACGAAATCTATATCGATCTGACACATGTAGAGGGCGATTCGCTCAGCCTTGGCAAGCGTATCAAGCAGGCAGTTTTTGACGCGACGGGCTTGAGCTGTTCGATCGGCATCACTGCAAATAAACTTTTATCCAAAATTTGTTCTGATCTCGATAAGCCCGATGGGATTACGATTTTAGAACCCGACGAGTTGAAGACACGAATCTGGCCATTAGCCGCGAAAAAAATTAATGGTATCGGGCCTAAGGCAAACGAGAAACTGGCCGCTCTAGAAATTCATACGATCGGCGATCTCGCCGCAGCGCCTACAGAGCTATTATTGGCACATTTTGGTCGAAGCACCGGCGCTTGGATGGCACAAGTGGCCCAAGGGATTGACGAGCGTGAGGTCGTGACTTGGTCAGAGCCTAAATCAATTAGTCGTGAAACCACCTTTGAGCGCGACTTGCATGCCAAGCATGATCGTGCACGGCTCTCTGAAATTTTCACAAATCTTTGCATGCGACTTGCCGATGATCTTCAGCGCAAAGGCTACGCAAGTCGCACGATCGGCATAAAGTTGAAATTTGCAGATTTTCAAGTTGTGACACGTGACTTAACCTTGCCAGACGATGTCATTGATGGCCATCAAATTCGACTCGCCGCAACTGAGTGCTTAAAACGAGTGCCACTTGATCAAAGGATTCGTCTGCTAGGAGTGCGCGCTGGAAGCCTGCGACCGGTGCAGGCGGCCGAGTACGTCGACCGAGCGGCGCAACCCACATTACCCTTTGAGTTTGAGTAACGTAACGGTTCACAACACCGTACAAAACAACTATATTGTTATTTAGATATAAGTAATTTAGTCGTCACCAAAACTCTCCGTTTAAACTGAGATGAGAGCATCAACATTATTCGTTACGATCTACCGTTTTCAAGCGGTCGTTTTAAAACGGTCGTTTTTCAGACTTAAGGATATTAAATATGACCAATTTTGCAGATTTAGATCTAGTAGGTGTTGCTCAAGGCATTGCCACTAAAAAATTTAGCTCGCAAGAAATTACGGCCTGGTCCTTAAAGCGCCTTGACACCATCGGTCGCACCTTCAACGCCGTGTTTCGTCTTGACCACGACCAAGCGCTGGCACGCGCAAAAGCGCTAGACGCGCAGCAGGCGCGAGGTGAAGCACTCGCCCCCTTGCATGGCGTGCCACTGGCGCACAAAGATTTACTCGAAGTGGCTGGCCTTGAAATGCATGTGGGCTCAAAGATTCTGCAGGGTAATATTGCCACAAACAATGCTTGGGCGATCGACACGCTTAACGCCGCGGGGCAGGTAAATTTAGGTGCACTGCATATGGCCGAGTTTGCCATGAGCCCCACTGGCTTTAACGCGCACTATGGCCACGGCTTAAACCCCTGGAACCCGGCTTACGCCTGCGGCGGATCCTCGAGCGGTTCGGGGATTGCGGTGGCTGCTCGCTTGATCTTTGGCTCACTCGGTAGCGACACCGGTGGCTCAATCAGGAACCCTGCCGCAATGTGTGGCGTAACCGGCATCAAACCCACTGCAGGGCGTGTCAGCTTTGCTGGCGTATTTCCGTTATCACACACCCTCGATTGCGTGGGGCCCTTAGCGCAAACGGCGCGAGACTGTGCTCGCATTCTGACGCACATCAGCAGCCCAAATGCCGCTGATCCGTGGTGCACACCACGCGCGAATGAAGATTACGAAGCGACCTTAGATGGCAACATCAAAGGTCTTCGCATCGGTGTGCCCCAGTCATACTATCGCGAGAATCTTGACCCTGAGGTCGCGCAGGCTTTGCAAGCTAGCCTAGATGTTTTAAAGGCACGAGGCGCGGTGCTAGTCGATGTTCAGGTACCCGACATGGCAAGCATCCATGAAATGGCAGCGATCGTTCTCACCGTTGAAGCGGTCACGGTGCATCACCGCTGGATGCAAACGCGCCGTGACGAATACGGTTCACAGGTGCTTGCACGCACAGCGGCAGGCTTCACGCACAGTGGCATCACCTATCGCGAAGCACTTGACGCTCGGCAGGGCTTGATTCAAAGCTATCTGGATACCTGCTTTGCCAATTGTGATGTTGTGCATATCCCATCGCTCATGTTGCAAACACCCACGATCGCAGCCACCACAACCGGCACGCTTGACGAGGTTTTGCAATCGATCAGTGGGTTCACTTACTCGAGTCGCGCCATTAATTATCTAGGGTTTCCGTCAATGAGCGTCCCAGCGGGGTTTTCAAGTACCAACATGCCGCTGGCGTTTCAGTTGGTGGGTCGCCACTTTGAAGAGGCTAAACTGCTTAAAGCCTCGGATGCCTTCCAACGGGATACCGCTTGGCATCGTCAACAACCCGCAAAATGAAAATCATTCCTACAGAGCACATACTCGGTGCACAAGTGCAAGGGCTAGAGCTCAGCCGTGCGCTCACCGATACCGAATTTAATACCTTGGTACTTGCGCTTGGCAATCACGGTGTTTTAGAGTTTCCGAAGCAAACGCTGACGACCGCGCAACTCAAAGCGTTTAGCCAACGCTTTGGCGAACTTTATATCAGCCCAGGCGGGCGGGCGCAGGCTGAGGGGTTTCCTGAAGTCATGATCTTGTCGAACATGATGCAAGACGGCAAACCTTTGGGCCTGAGTGACGCAGGGCAATCCTGGCACACCGATATGTCTTACTCAAACATGATCGCTTTTGCTAATGTGTTGCACGGCACCGTTATCCCGCAACGCGAGGGCAAACCTTTAGGTGCCACACAGTTTCGCAATACCCAAGCCGTATTCAACGATATCCCACAAGAGTTGAAAGAACGACTCGCCCATACAACGATCACCCATGATTTCAATAAGTTTTGGGACATGATGCGCAGTCGCCCAGGTAGCACCCGCGCTGCGCTCAGTGACGAAGAAAAAAGCAAACGCCCTCCGGCCAACCACCCCACTTTCTTAACCCACCCGATCACGCAGCAAAAAGTGCTGTACGCCAACCCCGGCTATGCCATGAAAATCAACGAACTCAGCGAGCAAGAGAGTGGCGAGATTCTTAACTATCTTTTTGAATTGCAAATGCAAGACAAGTATCTTTACACCTACCACTGGAACAAAGATTCGTTGTTGCTGTGGGATAACATCGGCACGATGCACAATGCGGTCGCCGACTACAGCCCCGACGAACACCGTTACATCAGACGCTGTCAGGTCATGGCCACGCAGTTTTATGGCGAGCAAGGTACGGGCGCGCCAATATTTTTCAAGGCAGCCTGACCAACGTATTTCAAAGCTATCTGAATCCAGTGGTTTGAGCCGCTTAACCTAAGCTTGAACAAACGAATCGACTCTATATATTTGCGTGGCCCATGACTTTTTTCTTGATTGCACGACGCCTTTTGACGTGTCTCGCCCTATTTAGCGCAGCGGCGCCCAGCTTCGCGCAGCCAACAACGATGAACTACCCCACGCGAGCGCTGCGCTTGCTCATCGCTTACACCCCAGGTGGTGCTACCGACATTGTTGGGCGGTTGCTTGCACAAGAACTTTCGCTGCAGCTCGGGCAAACCGTTGTGGTTGAAAATCGTGCAGGCGGGGGCACCCTGTTGGCAACAGAGGCCTTGCGCAAAGCGACACCCGATGGTTACACCCTGCTGTTTGGTACAAA
>CANKOW010000189.1 GCA_947484295.1 Alcaligenaceae bacterium
GATGGTCGACTAACAGGCCGGCCCGGAGTGTTTATGGTGAGTCGCGGGCCCGGTGCGACCAACGCCTCGATTGCCGTGCATAGCGCGCAACAAGACGGTACGCCGTTAATCTTGATGATTGGGCAAGGCGAGCGTCAGCACGTTGGGCGAGATAGTTTTCAAGAAATCGATTACTCAAAAATGTTTGGCAGCATTGCGAAATGGGTTTACGAAATCAATGATCCCACGCGCGTGCCTGAAGTCATGGCGCGTGCTTTCTCAGTTGCGATGAGTGGTACACCAGGGCCCGTAGTCATTTCTTTGCCTGAAGATATTTTGCCAATCGAGTTACCCGACGTGAAGGCACGAGCCTCTGTGGTGGCGAGCAGTGCGCCAACGCCCAAGGCGATGCAGCGTGTATTAGAACTGTTAGCAAAAGCCGAACGCCCCTTGCTACTTGCGGGCGGCGACTTTGCAACCGATGAACAACGTACGGCGCTGCGCGCTGCCGCTGAAAAACATAACATTCCAGTTGTGATTAGCTTTCGTCGCCACGGCGTGTTTGCTTCCGATCACCCTCTATACGCGGGTGACATCGGAACGGGTACCTCTGCGACACAAGTCAAAGCGTTTGAAAAAGCGGATTTATTGTTAGCGATTGGCACGCGCCTGTCTGACTGGGGTACCTTAAATTATAGATTTCCAACGCCGCCATGGCCAAATCAAACACTCGTTCATGCGTGCGCAGATGTCACGATGATCGGTAAGAACTTTCAGCCAGAAGTTGGAATGGTGTGTCACGGTGCAGAATTTATTCGTGAGTTCGCTTTGCAGGCTGTGGTACCAGAGAAAAAAGATCGCAGCGCGTGGATTAATGAGTTGCATGGTTATGCGCAAACGCAGGCGGTTTGGAAAAATATCAAAGCGTCTGACGGCGTGGCCTTTGGTAATGTTGTGCGTGCCTTAGGTGAGCTGACCCCTGATGCCACAAGCATTGTCCCCGATGCAGGGATCTCTGCTGCGTTGGCTTATAAATTCTTTCCGTTTACAGGTAAACGCAAACTGTATTCGACGATGTCTGGTGTGATGGGTTATGGCGTGCCTGGCGCAGTGGCGATCGCCATGCGCGAGAATGACCGCACCGTGGTGTGTTTAGTGGGGGATGGTGGTTTTATGATGACAGGCAACGAACTTGCCGTCGCCGTAGAACGCAAGTTACCACTTAAGATCTTTTTGTCTAACAATCGTAGTTTAGGGACGATTCGTCTACATCAAGAGCGCATGTATCCAGGGCGTTCGCATGCGACTGATCTCAGTGGGCCAGACTTTTCAAAGTTAGCGCAAGCGTTTGGCTGCGCAACCTTGTTGATTGAAAAGGATGAAGATATCGAACCTATGATTCGAGCAGCATTGGCCGCAACGGGCCCTGTCTTTGTTGAGGTGAACGCAAGCCTGTCGGCGATTTTGCCAAAAACGTGAGCTGAGTAAAAACGTGAGCTGAGTAAAAACGCGAGCTGAGGGTCGTGATCCTGTTCGAGATGGCTGCCAGACACTATTCAGCGAGCTCAATTGGGCTTGTTTATACATACTAACTCTCGCGTCAGACGAGAGTAACAATAAGATCTACAGGGGCGACACAATGGCGACGAAAAAAGTAGGTTCGGTCAATACAACACCAGACACTGAGTTTTTAGATGGGCTGATTGGGTTTTGTCGAACGTTGCGTGCGCAGCCGCTTGCCGCTGAGACTGTACGACGCTCAACCGATGCGATCACTGATACCTTAGCTTGTATGGTGCTTGGGGTCGGTCAAGCGCTCGAACCTAAGTTGCGTCGTGCACTCGTTTCTAATCAGCCGCTTAAACAAATGCTGGCACAATTTGCACCCGCCGCCTTGCGGGTCAGTTCAACCGATGCACAAGGGTCTGCCGCGTTGTATCTTGGTACGCTAGCGCATGCTGCGGATTTTGATGACATCAGTCATCCAGCGTATTGCCATGCGACGGCGTTGCTGTTGCCGGCACTCTTGATTCGTGGTGTTGCCTTGGGTGTGAGTGGCGAAGACTTGATTCGCGCGCATGTGGTGGGTATCGAAACGCTTGGTCAACTTGGCCGTCGTTTAAACACCGCGCACTACGAGCGCGGTTGGCATACAACGGGTACCTTTGGTGCCATCGGTGCCACCGCCGCGTTGGCGTTTCTTGAAAAATTCACCGATGAGCAGATGCGTGGTGCGCTCGGTGTCAGTGCATCGCTTGCCAGCGGTGTGCGACAAAATTTTGGCACCATGACCAAACCGCTGCACGCTGGCCTGGCGGCACGCTCAGCGATCTTAGCGACTCGGTTAGCTGAACAGGATTTCACCTGTGCGCCTGATGCGATCGAAGGTAAATTTGGCTTTATGAAGGTGTTTGGTGGTGCGGCACCAGCGAGTTACGCCAAAGCTTGGGGGCAGCCGCTAGAAATTTTGACTGAGACCGGGATTGGCTTAAAAGCGTACCCTTGCTGCGCGGCCACGCATCCAGCGATTGATGCCACACGTGCCTTACGTGAAACACTCAGCGGCAGTTCTGTTGAAGATATCGAATCCATGCGGGTAGGGGCCTCACGCTTTGCCATGCAGCCCTTGATTTACGACATCCCGACTACAGGCTTGGAGGGTAAGTTCAGTATGCGCTACTGCATCGCGTCGGCGATGATTGATGGTGCGGTCAAGATCGGAACGTTCGAACCTGATCAAATCAAGCGCCCAGCGATCGAGTGCTTAATGACAAAAATTACGGTTGAAATTGACCCTCTTGTCGCAGATGATCACGAATTTGCTGCGATTGTTGATCTTAAATTGAAGTCTGGTCGTGAAGAATCAATACGTATCGATGTGGCCAGTGGTAAACCGGGTAATTGGCTGAGTGAAACCCTGTTGAAAGAAAAATTCTTTGATTGCTTAGGTGCCGAGCGCTTGGATAGCCAAGCCGGTCAGGTGTTATTTGAAACGGCGCAGCACCTTGCAGCGCAGAGCTCGATTGAGTTGTTGTACGAGAGCTTGGTGCAAACCTTAGCGCAAACGCCTGATAGTTGACGTTGATCGCTAGGGCAGTCGTACCACTTTCTCAAAAGGTCATCATGTATTTGCAAGATATCGCTCGTGTGATTCGAAGTAAAAACGCGGGGCCGCGCTGCACGACGTTAGACATTATGTTCAATAGTGATGAAGACTACAACCGAGTGATTCAATCCAAGGTGATTAATCAAGCCTTGATCGCTAAGCTGTATGACTTGCCGGCAGATCAGGTCAATATTATCGAGTATCCGATGTCGCGCGCTCTTAAAATTGCGATCCCCCGAAAGATCACCGCAGGCGATCCAGGCGATCGCGATGTGTACGGTGCCCAACAGCACGCGCGCTTGTTTAAGGTTGAGATTGTATGAGCGCAACCGGACGCATCTTAAAAGAGTTTGCCGGTCTTCAAACACGCCGCCCGTTGAAATTGCTGGGCGCCTCGGGCCAGCTTGGCTATGGCATTCCGACACCTGCGTTTCAGGCAGGCCTAGAGCGCAAGCCTGACTTGATTGGGTGTGACATGGGATCGATCGATATTGGTCCGTATTATCTTGGCAGTGGCAATATGGCGACCGCGCGCGAATCTACCAAACGCGATCTGCGCAAGGTGCTGATCGCAGCGCGCCTGCATGATATCCCTTTGGTGATTGGGTCAGCAGGCTCGGCGGGCGGTGCGCCGCATTTAGAGCAGACGCTTGCAATTGTGCGTGAAATCGCCAAAGAAGAGGGCTTGCATTTTCGTTTAGGTGTGATTGCGGGTGATATTCCCAAAGACATCATCATTGATGCGATACGTGCGCAGGGTGTGGTTGGCATCGATGGTATGCCCGCGTTAACCGAAGACGACGTATTGGGGGCCGCCCACATCGTTGGGCAGATGGGGATGAGCTCATTTGAGCAAGCCTTCAAGGCGGATATTGATGTATTAATCACAGGTCGTGCCTGCGACACCGCGATTTTTTCAACCTTGCCTGTGATGCTGGGTTTTCCGATTGGTTTGTCTGTGCATTTGGCCAAGATCATCGAGTGCGCGTCGTTATGCTGTTTGCCCGGCGGGCGCGATTCAATTCTTGCCACGCTAGACGATGAGGGTTTTGTGCTTGAAAGTATGGCACCCCAGCGGCGTGCCACGCCAACCTCAGTGGCTGCGCACAGTTTGTACGAACAGAACGATCCTTATGTGATCATCGAGCCCGAAGGCCGCGCTGTTTTGAACGAAGCAAAATACGAACAAATCGACGAGCGCCGCACGCGTATTAGCGGCGCGCAGTGGCTTGAAGCCCCACAGATTACGATCAAAATTGAAGGTTCAACGCGCGTTGGGGAGCGTGCCATTTTGCTGTGTGGAGCAGCTGATCCAATCTTTATTAAAAACCACGAAGAGATCTTGCGTGATGTCACGAAGGTAGTTCGCGATTTAGTGTGTGAAGACACACCAGAGGATTACACCTTGTTTTGGCGTGTGTTTGGCGTGAATGGTGTGACCGATCCCTTGCCTGATGCGGTGACGCCTAGTGAGATCTGTATGACGATTGAATGTATAGCGCCTACCACTGCACGTGCGTCTGAAGTGGTGCGCACAATGAAGCAGTACCTACTGCATTTTGGGTATGAGGGGCGTTTATCGACGGGGGGAAATCTTGCTTTTGCTTTTACCCCGCCAGAGATTTCGGTAGGTACGGCGTATAAATTCAGCGTGTATCACATCATGACGACCACACGTCTGATTGAATTGTTTCAATTGAAGATTGAAGAGTTGTAGGTGGAGCGCCTGCAGTCTCAGGTGCTGGCGACAATGCCAACCCAAAACAGTCTGTTAGACCCAACAGCGACATCATACTTTTGCAAGAAACCCAGCGTGCCATCTTCTTGAATACGAAAGGTAGAGAGTCCGCCGGGTATATGTTGAATCGCCCCGTCGATTAGCGCATCACGGGCAAGCATGCAGCCGGCAATCAGCATCGTGCCACTTGGATCAATCGAAAAAGTGCGAACGTGCATGCCCCGCGTATCCTCTGTTTGAATCAGCGTCGGTTCACCGGTCTTGGCGTCTATTGAAAAGGTACTGATTGTATTTTCAGCACCATTGAATACTTTTGCGCCGTTGTGATCGATGGTGCCATCTGCACGATTGGAGACATATACAAACTTACCATTCGGATGTATGTGAATCGCGCCAACCAATTGTCGAGGTTTGAGTCGCTCTGGGTGAGCGAGTGTTGTTTTACGCCATAACGGGCCGACGACCGTTTTACCTAGTTCAAAAAAAGCGATTTGATTTTGACGTTCAATCGCTAAGTACATCCAGGGTTTTGTTGGATGGAAGTCTACGTGCCGAGGGCCAAATTCGTATCCTGCATTGGGCGTAAGCTTCTGACGATGAGTCAGGGTGCCGTCGGTAAAATCAAAAATTTCAATTGCGCCAGGTAACTCTGGAGTGCCGTGCTCGGGATCATTGCCGCGCACGGGTAATACGACCCGATGGTTATCGAGGGCCACAACAATTTGATGTGCGCAAGCACCTAGATCAAAAGCAGGTTGTTTAGCCTCTTCGCCAATTGATCCATCCCTTTTGATGCGATGTATGCTGAGAGCGCTTGGACTGTTATAGGCGAGCAAAAGGTGCTGCGAGGTACGATCACTTGTAATGTGCACAGGGCGAGAGTGTAACGGTACCGGAAGACCTTCAAGCTTTAATGAACCGTCGCTTTGAATTTTTAACGCGCAAACAAAATGTTGAGTTCCAGCGTTGCCTGGTCCGCCATCGCTGCAGGCTGCATACAGGATCGGCTTAGTGGCGTGCCTCCAAGCATATTGAAGGCCGGCAGGTAACGTCAGCGCGCTGCGCTCGGTTAGCGAGCCATCGCTCATGTTCAGACTGTACTGGCTGAAGTGCGCACCGACTGCAGCATAGACAAAGGCGGCATTCATGATAGTTACGCTATCTTCAATTGACGGCAATGCCCGCTTTTTTGATAATAGGTGGCCACTGTTTGAGTTCGCGCGCAACCAGCTCATCGACATAGCTGCCTGGCTTTGCAATGATTCTGACGCCGTCAGCCGTTAGTCGTTCAACGATTTTCGGATCTTGTAAGGTGCGCACAAAGGCTTTCTCTAGAGTTTGTACAACATTCTTAGGTGTTCCGACGGGTGCAAGCACCGCCATCCAGAAGGTGGTTTCAAATCCTGGAAAACCAAGTTCGGCGACCGTCGGCAAGTCTGGAATTTGTGGCATACGCTCTGAGCTGGTCACTGCAAGTGGGATAATTTTACCGGCCTTGATTTGTACGGCAGAAGTCGGAAAGGCATCAATCTTGAATTGATAGACCCCTCCCAATAGATCGATCATGGCAGGCCCTGCTCCTTTGTATGGGACATGTACCATTTCAATTCCTGCTCGGTCGATAAATAACTCGGTTGCAAGGTGAGGAAATGTGCCAGAGCCCGCAGTCCCATAGTGCAGAGGTGGTGACGTCTTTTTTGCGAGTGCAATAAATTCGGGCAAGGTCTTGGCTGCAACCGATGGATGAATTACGACCAAGCCTGGTGTATCCCCAACCATAATGACGGAAGTAAAGCTTTTGACCGAATCGTACCCGAGAGATTTGTAGATTGAGGGGTTAGCAGTATGTGAATTGGTCGCCATCAACAAGGTATAGCCGTCCGCAGGGGCCGACGCGACGATTTGAGTACCGATCGTCGCACCAGCGCCACCTTTGTTTTCGATAATGACGGTCTGGCCTA
>CANKOW010000190.1 GCA_947484295.1 Alcaligenaceae bacterium
CTTGGCCACTTTCGATTGACCTTCACTTTGATCTGCTTAACCGGTAAATCATGCTCAAAGTCATGCGCAATCACGGTCACATCATGACGCTGAGACAACACCTCAAATAAATTGACGCCATAGGCCTCGGCGCCGCCGAAGCGCCGACCAAAGCGATCAATCAAGAGTGCAATCCGCAAGCGTTCAGGCACGTCGACGATCCTCGTGCTGAGTGAGACATTGAAACAAAAATCGTATTAAAGGCGTTGTACGCCAGATCCCGACACGTGGGAGCGCGTAGCAATCGTCTGCAATATTTGCTAACCCGCGTGCGGTAGTCGTGGCATTGGTATAGCCCGCTTCTTGCGCTAAGCGCTGATGTTCGGGCTCGAAATCGCCGTAGGGATAACAGAAGGCAGTAACTTCTATACCCAGCATCTCAGAGAGCACCAAGCGAGAACGCGTCAATTGCTCGCGGGCCGCCTCAAGGGATAGTTCTGGCAGGTGGACATGGTCTAGGGTATGCGACCCGACCTCTTGACCGGCTTGCGCCCACGCGAGGATCTCATGCTTAGACATCAAGGATGAAGACGCCACACCTTTATGCGTATCCCACACATTGCTGCCGTCAAACTGGTTGGCCACAAAATAATTGGTCGAGGTAAATTGATATTTTTGCAAGACGGGCAACGCATGTTCAAACACATTGCGAAAGCCATCATCAAAGGTAATGCCAAAGACTTTGCCCACTTTTTCATTTTTGAGATACGGCATCAGATCGCGCATACTTAACCCGCGATATCCTAGGCGATGCATCCAACGCATTTGCCGGGCAAAGCTTTTGGGATGTACCGTTAGGCCACGAAACGACGTGCCTCGCGCTGCGGGCACTGCCACTTGGTGGTACATCAAAATTGGAATCGACATATTCGCTAAATAGTAAGCATTCAGACTACTGGTAAATCGCCAGCGTGGCTTTCACAAAATCGGTCAAGCCAAATTCACGCTCGGCCCGCTGACGCGCTTGCGCCCCCATCTGCGAGAGTTGTTCGGGCTCGAACAAGATTTTTTGCAATACATTTTTAATCAACTCGGGGCTACGCGGTGGCACGATCCAGCCTTCGCGCTGATCCGTTAGATTTTCGGGCAACCCGCCCACACGCGTCACAAGAACGGGCAAGCCAAGCGCCATCAATTCGCGACACGCGAACGACAAGGCCTCTTGGTAGGACAATACATAGCCAATGTCGCAGGCCGCTAGCAAGGGCCGTACGTCATCGATCAAACCCGGAAAAGTCACTTGCCCGGCCATCCCACAATCGGCGACTTGGGCAAGTTTGAGTGTATTGGGTGGGTCACCAATCACGACGATGTGAAATTTGGTGCGCTGCTCAGACGACAACAACGACACCGCCGTGACTAAATCTAGCCAGCCTTTTTCATAGTCGGTGCCACCGGCGCTACCAAGAATGATTTTTTTATCAAAACCTGCCCCAAGATAATGTTCACGCAAGCGTAATTTTTCGACCGCACTGACCGGTGAAAAATAATCGATATCGATACCATGTCGGATCGTGGTGATGGCCTGGCGTTTATAAGGGGAATTCAATAACAAATTTTTGATGTAATCGCTGACGGCAATGACGTGATCTGTTGCGAAACGCGCGCGCAGCTGGTGCCCAAAGCTCGTCAAAGAGTGATTATTGTGTTTGGTAAAGATGATGCGGGGGGCATGCCGCAGCCCCAAACATGCCAGCATCACTTGTTTGTGATCTGCCGAGCCATTCACATGCACTGTATCAAACGCATTGGTAACAAGCAATTGGCGCAAGGCCGCTCGGTCGGTCAACCACGAAGACGGTCGGGTCGTGAACGCCATATCAACGACTTCTACCCCCGGCATGGCCTTTGCCAGGCGATAGAGACGACTTGAACTCGGCGTAGCAACCGTCAATTGATGCGCGCCCACCAAGCCGCGAAGCAAATTGACGATGTATGTTACGTGCCCGCCGCCATTACGTGGATGAAAGTTGGTGAACAAAATTTTCATTTTGGCTCAGACCGCTCATGGGCTTGACTCAAGGACTCCGCCCGAGATGACTGGCTGGCTTGACTCAACAACTCAGACGGAGAGCGCTGACCGGCTTCGTTCAACCGCTCAGGCTGCGATCGCTGGCTGGCTTCATTCAAAAACATCAACTTTGAGTAGCGTAAAAAACTACCTGAGGCTGCGGTCACTGCGAGTACAAAGCCGTGGCGTCCGTCTAAAAAGCCGCGTCGTAATAAATAAATGCGAATAAATGTCCAGACGCTATGAGTGATCAAACCAAACACCCCAACGCGGCGCCCCTTGAGGGCCATCATCTGTGCCGCATCGCTTGAGTAGCGGTTGATCTTGGTCACCAAAGCCTCAAGATCATCAAACGGAAAATGTAAGAACCAAGATTTTAGCGTGCCCACTCGTCCTTGCACTAAAACCTGCTCATGGACGGGCACGTTGTCAAACGTACCAAGCTCGCGGCGAAAGAGGCGCACAACGTAGTCAGGCCACCAACCGCTATGGCGAATTTTTTTACCGCAAAAATCAGAGAGCCGAGCAATTTGATAACCGTCGTAAGAAGGATGGGCTAGCGTTTGTACAATTTCAGCTTGCAGTTCGGGGGTCACGCGTTCGTCGGCATCAATTGAAAGTACCCATGGCTGCGTAGCCAGCGCTAAGACGCGATTTTTTTGCGGCCCGAAGCCGGGCCAATCTGCCGCTTGGTGGACTTGAGCGCCGTGCGCACGCGCAATGTCAGCGGTGGCGTCGGTACTGCAGCCATCCAGCACGATGATTTCATCGGCGAACTGTACCGACGCCAGGCAATTACCGATACGAGATGCCTCGTTTTTGGTGATGACGATGACAGAAAGCCCTAGGCTTTGGCGCGAAGCGTTCGCTTCCATAGCTTCCATTTGTTGTACAAGGGGCCTACGATCGGATGCGTGGCAAACCACATCCGCGTTCTTAACCACGCATCACCCCGATTACGTACCGCCACGCGATAAATGTGCGCAGGTGAGGTTTGAAGAAGATTCTGGCCATGCGCGACTGTGGTGTACAGGTACTTAAAGCCCTGAGCCTGCGCCAAGGCGATGTAATCTTGAGCAAAATAGCCTTGGGGCCAGCAGAGGTGCTCAGACACAGAGCCTAGCCGTTGCTGCAACGCTGCACGAGAGTCAGCCAGGTCTTGCTTAAGATTTTGCAGACAAACCTCACGCGACTCGTTGGTCAAATCCCAGCGATTGTGCGTATGTGTGTGGCTATGAAATTCAAAGGTACCCAGCTCTTGCATGGCCACAACTTCAGACCAGCGCAACATCACCGGATCGGAATTACCGGCCGCCACCATCGCCTTGGATTGCAGGTGACACAGGGCCGACGGCAGCGACAGCTCAGTCTGACCAGCATGCGCGCGTACAGGACCCTCGCCCAGAAGGCCAGTAATTAAAAAGAGCACGGCGTGCATTGAGTATTTTTGCAACACTGGGTGTGCATAGACCCAATTGTCTAAATAGCCATCATCAAAGGTAATCAAGACAGATCTGGGCGGGGTGGGCTTACCCGCCAAAAAATCGGCAAATTCGCTGGCAGTCAGCGATCGATAGCCGCGTTGCGCCAAACCGGCAATCTGACTTTCGAAATTTTCGGGAGAGGTCGTAATTGAACCTGCCGCGGGCGACACATGGTGGTACATCAATACGGGCACACAATAGGCTGTTTTCATTTCTACTCAGTGCCGATCGGTGGTTTGCTGGGACATCACACTATCAGTTTGCACCGAGGGGCGCAAATCCTTTAGCCACCGACCATAAATGCCTTCAGTGCGTTTTGCCAAAGTTTCGGTGGTAAATATACCCTCTGTATGGACGCGGTCGTAGCCAGCTTGCCCCATTCTTTTTCTAAGCTCTGGCGAATCAATCAATTGAATCAGCGCGTTTTGCAGCGCCTGTGCATCATCAAGACGCACCAGCAACCCCGTCACGCCCGGTTGCATCATTTCGCCCACGCCGCCCACATCCGTACCGATCACGGGCAGACCGCTCGCAGCCGCTTCAAGAAAGGCGGTGCCCATGGCTTCTTGACGGGTGGCCAAACAAAATATATCCAAACCAGCGAGTACATTAGGCACATCGCACCGGGTACCTAGCAAATGCACACGCTCGCCTAAGCCGCTAGGCGTAATATGCGCTTGGAGTTGCTCAAAGGCAGGCGACCCACCGCCCGCGACCACAAGATGCAGTTTTGGGCGTGTGCGTAACAACGGCAGCATGGCATTGATGAGTTCGAGATGACCTTTGTTGGGGCGCAGTACGGCGACACAGCCCACCAAAATCGCCTCGGCAGATAACTTAAGCTCGTTGCGCAAGGAGGAGTACGCAAGACGCGGCGTTAACACCACGGGCGTATAGATCGCCTCGACATGGTCAGGTGGCACGCCGCGCCCGAGCAATTGACGACGCACGTGATGACTGACCGTGGTGACGCGGTGCGGCAACCAGGTGTAGGTTAATAATGAACCCACGGGGCTCGCTAAGTGGCGGGTACGCACAATCAACGGCACTTTTGCGAGTCGCCCGGCCGAAGCCGCGATCAAGGTGTCTTGACGACTGTGCGTATTGAGCACGTCAAACTGGCCTGCTTGCAAAATCTTTTTGATCGCAAACACGCCGCGCACGATATTGATGGTGCCATCCATGACAAGCGTGTGTACTACAAAGCCCGCCTCGCGCAGGCGCTCTGTGAGCTCAGCATCGGACTGACAAATCGCCTCGAGGTAGTGACCACGCTCGCGCATCGCCACCATTTCTTTAAAGACTCGGTGTTCTTGTCCGCCAAAACTGGTCGCAGCCTCAGAGTGGATGATTCGCATGGGGGTCGGATCAGCCATCAGTACGCCACCTCAACGTCGGCAGGCGACGTCCACGTGGTGAGTTGCTCGACCAAGCTGTCTGACAAACGCACCCTCCACGAATCATCGAGCCTGAGCGTGCATGCGAGGCCGGCATTTTCGTAGAGCACTTCAACGGGCGTGCCACGCGCATTTGCGTCTGGGTTGACGCGAAACGGACCTAACATTTTTTTCAATAAGATGGCATCGGCATTGCCGTTTAGGCGAATGCGCAACGCCCTGGCGCGCGCTTCACGTGCTAGTTGCAAATCATAAATATTTTCGGCAACGATTCGGGTGCCTTTTGAATGCTCGTTGTTAGTCACTTTCACTTGCATGATCACCAGCTGATCTTCGCGCAAGCGATTACGATGTTGCTCATAGATCTCAGAATAGACGGTGACTTCAACTTGCGCCGAACCATCATCAATCGTCACAAATTGCAGCTTGCCTTTCGCGGTCATCATCGTACGAAATTGGCTAATCACCCCCGCAATCCATTGTGAATCACGCAACGGTTCGAGCTTCACCAAGGGCTTGGCCGCAAACAAACGCACCTCGTCTCGCCACACATCAAACAAATGGCCGCTCAAGAAAAATCCGAGCGCCGCTTTTTCTTCGGACAAACGCGTGTGTAGGCTCCAGGGCGCGATTGAAGCGAGTTCGCCAGCCACGACCTCGTGGCTGTCATCGCCAAACAACGACACTTGATTGGCACTGCGGTCATGCTGATCTGCGGCCTCAAGGGCGGTCGCAAGTGAGGCGAGCAACGCGCCGCGATTCGCTTCAACCGAGTCAAACGCCCCCACGCGAATCAACGCTTCGATGCTGCGCTTGTTGACGGTGCGTCGGTCAATGCGACGGCAAAAATCAAACAGACTGACAAAAGGGCCGGCCTCACGGACGCGCAGGATTTCTTCGACCGCCCCCTGACCTGTTCCCTTCACCGCACCCATTCCGTAGCGCAGCGTGCGTGGCGGTAGACCCTCTTGAGTGGCTGCATCAGCCACAGGCTCAAAACGGTAGGTAGACGTATTGATGTCAGGGGGTAACACCGTGATGCCATTAGCCAGGCAGTCACGCCAAAAGATTTGTACTTTGTCCGTGTCGTCCATATCAGACGACAAGGTGGCGGCCAAAAATTCGGCGGGATGATGGGCTTTGAGCCAAGCGGTGTGATAGGCAATCAGGGCATACGCCGCCGAGTGTGATTTATTGAACCCGTAGCCTGCAAAGAGCTCCATTAAATCAAATAGCTGGACGGCAACCTTGGGGTCGTAGCCTTTTTTAAGCGCCCCTTGCTCGAATAACTCGCGATGCGAAGCCATCTCTTCGGGTTTTTTCTTACCCATGGCGCGACGCAACAGGTCGGCTCCACCCAGCGAGTAGCCGCCAATGATCTGCGAGATCAGCATCACTTGCTCTTGATACACAATCACGCCGTAGGTGCTTTTAAGCGTCGACTCGAGATCGGGATGAAAGTAATCGACGGTGGCGCGACCATGCTTACGGTTCACAAAATCATCGACCATGCCCGACTCAAGCGGGCCCGGGCGAAACAACGCCAAGACCGCGATGATGTCTTCAAAGGTGTTGGGACGCAGTTTTTTAAGCAACTCTTTCATGCCGCGAGATTCGAGTTGAAATACCGCGGTCGTGTTGGCGTTGCACAGAACTTGATAGGTGGCTGGGTCATCCAGCGGCACTGACATGATGTCAAAGTCAGGGAGCGTGGCGTTGAACTTACGCACAAAACGCACCGCCCAATCAAGAATGGTCAGGTTACGCAAACCCAAAAAGTCAAACTTGACCAAGCCAGCGGCTTCGACGTCGTCTTTATCAAACTGCGAGAC
>CANKOW010000191.1 GCA_947484295.1 Alcaligenaceae bacterium
ATGGATCGGCTTGGCTTTTGTAGGGGATCTGTACGAGGGTGACAATGGTACCGATATTGTTTTCTCGTGCGATTAGTAGAGGGCGAACAGGACATACCCGCCAAATTGTTTTTTCGTGCGATTAGTCTTGAACGGCTGGTCATTGTTCGTTAGCATTACAGGCAATACTTAAAAATAACTGAGACAACACCATGCACATCCCAACGATTGGCAAATTTATATTCGCGCACGTGGCAGCAGTGGCCTTAACGCTGGGCGCCTTCGCAGCACAGGCGCAGTCTTACCCAGAGCGCAGTATCAAACTGGTGATTCCATTTCCACCTGCTGGGGTGACGGATATTGTTGCTCGAACTATGGCCGCCAAGCTGACGGATGAGCTCGGTCAAACTGTGGTCGCTGAAAATCGGGCCGGTGCCAGTGGTGCGATCGGCGCCGAGGTGGTCGCACGTAGCCCTGCTGATGGCTATACCTGGGTGATGGGCAACATCAGTACCATGGCGATTAACCAGTGGACGATGGCCAAGCTGAATTACGATCCTTTGAAAAGCTTTGATCCAGTTGGTATGGTGGCGGTGCAACCTCTGTTGATCGCAGTGAACCCGGGCGTACCTGCTGCGACTCTGGCCGAGTTGGTTGCCTATGCGAAAGCCAATCCAGGTAAATTAAATTACGGTACGGCGGGCACTTCCATTCATTTGGCCGTTGAGTTTTTTTCTGGGCTTGCGGGCATCAAGATGAATCACATCCCGTACAAGGGTAGTGCGCCGGCAGTCACAGATTTAATAGGTGGGCAGATTCAGGTCTTGTTTGATCCGTTCTCAAGCATCTATCCGCAGGTGGCCTCGGGTAAGGCGCGCGGTCTGGCAATTACCACACCGGTGCGTTCAAAAGTTGCACCTAATATCCCGACCGTTAATGAGTCAGGCTACTCGGGCGTAGACATCAGCTCTTGGCAGGGCATCTTGGTACCCGCAGGCACCCCAAAAGACATCGTTAAAAAGATTAACGCAGCGATGAATAAAGTCTTGGCATCTGCCGAGGTCACTGAAAGGTTTGCCCAATTTAGTGCGGTACCGACGCCTTGGACCCCCGAGCAATTCGGTGACTATATCCAAAAAGAGCAAGCACGCTGGGGCAAGGTTGCTAAGGATGCTGGGATCAAACCGGAGTAATAATCTCAATCTGCCGGAACTTGTAACTAAATATCGAGGGCGTTGTGATAGCAAGCCTCGCCTGCGCAAGTTGTATTTTGTGGGTGACTAACTCACTGACTTACCGTCGTTTAATACAGCTGACTAAATTTTGATAAATTAAGCAATCAATCAGAGAACCGCGCTATGCCATTAGATACAACGATCGCTCAATTATTTGCCAAAATGGCCGCAGCGGGTCGACCCGCCTTATCGGCTGGGTCGCCTCAAGATGCCAGAGATATGACCGGCGCAACGCGTGCTGCGCTTGGTAAGGGTCCCGATATCCATCAGGTGAAAGATTTAGCGATCCCGACGCGCGCGGGTTCAATGGCCGCAAGACTGTTTGTGCCTAGCGCTGAGGTCAAGGGCTTGATCGTTTACCTTCACGGGGGCGGTTGGGTCATCGGTACGATCGACGACTTTGATGCGATGGCGCGCGCGTTAGCCAAGCGCAGCCAATGCGCGGTGCTGTTGCCCGACTATCGCTTAGCACCCGAGCATCCTTTTCCAGCAGGGATTAATGATAGCGAAGACGCGATTGTTTGGGCGTCTGAACACCTGAAAGACTTGGTGGGTGCCACGGTACCCTTGCTGGTTGGTGGCGATAGTGCAGGTGGCAACTTGGCTGCGGTGGCAACGCATTCGTTGTTAGGTCGCGTGGCCATTAAAGGCCAGTTGTTGATTTATCCTGTGACGGATCACAATTTCAACACCGAGTCATATCAACATTACAGTGATGGTATGCAACTGACTAAGCGTGATATGCAATGGTTTTTTGAACATTATGCGCCGGCTTCACTTTATGGTGATCCAAAAATCTCACCCATGGCACAACAGAATATTGAAGGCTTACCCCGCACGGTGGTGTTGACGTCAGAGTATGACGTTTTGCGTGATGACGGTGAGCTCTATGCCAAGAAACTGATTTCGGCGGGTGTGCCTGTGATCACCAGACGCATGGCGGGCTTACCTCATGGTTTTATTCGTCTATACAATATTGTTGAAGCAGCAGATCGAGCGATGACAACGATTGCGCAAGATGTGAATACTTTGCTTCAATAGATCAATATACTTTTCCAACAGATAGACAAGAGACGAGACACGCAGATGAAAACTTACAATCACTATATCGATGGTCAGTACGTTGAGCCTATCGGTAAAAAATGGATCGATAGCATTGACCCCTACCAAGGCAAGCCCTGGGCGCGTATCCCCCAAGGATGCGCGCAAGATGTCGATCGCGCCGTAGCCGCGGCAGCGCGCGCAATGCGCGAAGGCCCTTGGTCAAAAATGACCGCGACTGAACGCGGCAAATTGATGGTTCGTTTGGCCGATTTGGTGACCAAACATGCTGAACGCCTGGCAGAAATCGAAGTGCGGGATAACGGCAAACTGATGGCCGAAATGCGTGGCCAAGTCAACTATCACCCTGAATGGTTTCGCTATTACGGCGGCTTAGCCGATAAGATCGAAGGCGCAGTGATGCCAATTGACAAGCCTGATATGTTTGCCTTTACCCGCTACGAAGCGGTTGGGGTAGTGGGGGTGTTAACGGCTTGGAATTCACCTTTATTGTTCATCGCCTGGAAGTGCGCGGCCGCCATCGCGGCAGGGTGCGCTGTGGTGATTAAGCCTTCAGAGTTTGCCTCGGTCTCCACGCTTGAATATGCGGCCTTAACAAAAGAAGCTGGGTTTCCAGATGGTGTGTTTAACGTGGTGACTGGGTATGGTGCTGAGGCGGGCTCTGCTTTAGTGGATCACCCTCAAGTCGCCAAAATTACCTTCACCGGTTCTGACGTGACCGGTGCAAAAATTTATGCGCAGGCCGCACAATCAATGAAGCGGGTCTCGCTTGAACTGGGTGGTAAATCGCCCAATATCGTTTTTGCTGATTGCGATTTAGACAAAGCTGCTGCGGGCGTGATCTCAGGGATTTTTGCTGCAACGGGTCAAACGTGTATCGCGGGTTCGAGGTTGTTGGTGCAAAACTCGATTCGCGAAGAGTTCACGAAAAAGGTCGCGGCGTTAGGGGCTTCGGCGCGTAAGGGTGACCCGATGTCGCCCGATACCAACATTGGCCCCGTGACCACACCTGGTCAGTATAAAAAAATTCTGGATTACATCGACATTGCTAAGGCTGAGGGCGCGCGTTGTATTTTGGGCGGTGGCCCAGCCACTGACAGTGCTTTGCCCGGTGGTCAGTTTGTTGAGCCAACGATTTTTGTAGATGTTGATCCCAACATGCGTATCGCTCGCGAAGAAGTGTTTGGCCCCGTCTTGTCAATCATGGGTTTTGAGGATGAGGCGCATGCTATTCAAATGGCCAACGATACGATTTATGGTCTGGCTGCAGGCATCTGGACAAGCGACATCGGTCGCGCCATGAGGATGTCGTCTGCACTTAAAGCTGGTACGGTGTGGGTCAATACTTATCGCGCGGTGAGCTACATGATGCCTTTTGGCGGCATGAAGCATTCAGGGCTTGGGCGCGAAAGCGGTTTGGCCTCGATTCAGCAATATCTTGAAACCAAGAGTGTTTGGATTTCGTACGCTGAAGGCGCGCCTGCGAACCCATTTATATTGCGTTGAATGACTCCCTGCCTTCAAGCCAACACACTTTTGAAAAGTACGATGACAGAAGCCTGCAGTCAGGTGGTATCGAGAGGATGCATCAGTATGGTTTATGGGCTTTCTTTCTGAGAAAACAGTAAAAATAGTGCAAGCAAAAATTATCAGAGACAATTTAACTATTAAAAAAAGGATTACACATGAAAGGCGTCGTCTTCGTTGGTGATAGAAAAATCGAAATGCGCGAGTTCGCTGACCCGACACCCGGGCCCAACGAAGTTGTGCTTGAAATCAAAGCTTCGGGTATGTGCGGCAGCGACTTAAAGTACTATCGCGCCGCGCCCGGAGAAGCAACCAAAGCCCTGGGCTTTGCTGCAGCCGATCCGGTCATCGGCGGGCATGAACCTTGCGGTATCGTGGTGGCGGTGGGCTCGAACGTGAACCCTAAGCAGGCCTATTTAGGCCAACGTGCGATGTGCCATCACTACCGTGGGTGTGGCGCATGTCCACACTGTTCTACGGGCTGGATGCAGTTATGCGTCGACGGTGTCGCCGAGATTTATGGTGCGACTGGTAATGGCGCCCATGCCACTTACATGAAGTGTCCGGCTAGTACCATCGTTGAACTGCCTCCCGAATTATCGTTTGAGACGGGTGCGGCGATTGCCTGCGGCACCGGCACGGCGTGGGGTGCTTTAAAGCGCTTGGATTTAGCAGGTGATCAGACCATCGCGATTTTTGGTCAAGGGCCCGTAGGCTTGTCGGCCACACAATTAGCTGCGGCAATGGGGGCGCGCGTGATCGCCTTAGATGTGAGCCCAGAGCGTCTTGCTCGCGCGAAAGCCTTTGGTGCAAGCGAAGTCATTAATCCCCAGAATACAGATGTCGTCGCGGCGATTCGTCAACTGACACAGGGACTGGGTGCGCACGCGACGCTCGACGCTTCGTCTTCCTCAGACGCCAGAAAACAAGCCGTACAAAGCGTACGGACTTGGGGCAAAGCGTGTTTTGTGGGTGAAGGCGGTTCGGTCTCGCTTGATGTCAGCCCCGATATGTTGCGCCGCCAGGTGACGCTGATTGGTTCTTGGACGTTCTCTACCAATGGTCAGGCAGAATGCGCACGTTTCGTCGCCGATCGCAAGGTCGATGTCGACAGCTTATTTACGCATCGCTGGAAACTAAGCGAAGCCGAACAGGCTTATCAGTTGTTTGATAAGCAGAGCTCGGGCAAGGGCGTGTTCTTGATGTGAAAATCACCAACATTCTTGAAAAATCGGTGCCTTTAAAAAGCAACGTTTCAAATGCAGTCATTAATTTTTCGACGCACACGGTATCGTTGGTCGCGTTGGTGACCGATCAGGTGCGCAACGGTAAGCCAGTGATTGGCCTGTCGTTTAATTCGATCGGTCGTTACGCACAAAGCGGTATCATCGCGCAGCGCATGGCGCCAAGGCTGTTAGCCGCGAAGCCCGAGAGCTTATTGCAAGATAACGGGCAACTGAGTGCAGAAAAAGTGTTGTCTTGTGCGATGCAAAATGAAAAGCCTGGCGGTCATGGTGACCGCGCGCACGCCGCCAGCGCGCTGGAGTTAGCCGTGTGGGATTTGAATGCCAAGCTCAATGACGAGCCCGTCAGTGCGTTGATTGCACGCCACTTTGGTCGTGCACATTACTCCCCTAAGGTTTCTGTGTATGCTGCAGGTGGGTACTACTATCCTGGCGAACAGACCGGCCGACTTGAACAAGAGTTCAGTGGCTATCGTGACTTGGGCTTTGATCGCTTCAAAATGAAGATTGGCGGGGCTACGCTTGCTGAAGATATGGCACGTATAGAACGAGCGTTGACGATTGCGGGCGCCGGTCAAAAACTTGCAGTCGATGCCAATGGGCGCTTTAGCCTTGAGCAAGCGATTGCCTATGGCGAGGCGATGCAAGGCTACGATTTGCTGTGGTACGAAGAGGCGGGTGACCCCCTAGATTTTGAATTGAATGCGTTGCTCGCCAAAAAATACAAAGGTGCACTCGCAACGGGCGAAAATCTATTCTCACATCAAGACGTTAAAAATCTCGCGCTGTTTGGTGGCGCGCGCCCTGATCTTGATATCTTTCAGATGGATCCTGGGCTATGTTACGGGGTCACTGAGTACGCCCGTATGCTGACCGAATTAGAAAGCCGAGGCTTTGATCGAAAGTTCTGTTATCCCCACAGCGGTCAATTGCTTGGCCTGCACGTGGTGGCTGGCCTTGGGTTGGGCGGTTGTGAGGTCTATCCAGGAGTTTTTCAACCCATGGGCGGCTTTGGTGACAGCACTACGATTGAGCAAGGTATTGTGAAAGTTTCAGAGGCTGCTGGCTTTGGCTTTGAAGAGAAAGCTAATTTAATGGCCGAGTTTGCGACGCTTGTCGGCTGAAAGCCGAGTCGTGTAACAGCTCTGTGGTGCCGATCTAACGTGAGCTAAATCTAAAGTGAATGTGAAGTAAGGTGAGGTGAGGTGAACTTCGCTGCGCTGCGGCAATCCTAGAACTTATGAATTTTGGGGTAAACACCTATCGATCCAATTGCTATTCTGTAGCAAGATATAAGCTATTAGAAAATAAATAATTCGCCAGTGCAGCAGTGCGAGACAACAATCACAAAACAATAAAGAAAGAACCGCTGTAAAAAAAGCTAGTTGCTGTTTGATTCAAAAAAACAATCATTTGCACGAGTCATCTTTTGATGGCTTGGGCATTGACTCGTAGACCGATCATCAGGAGACACTCATGAAACTATATCGATTTTTTGCTTTAGGTATCGCAACACTATTTCTCTCGGCAGCACTTATTCCGCTCGAATCCAAGGCACAAACCAAGCTAAAGATTCAGTCGGGGTTTCCGCCGTCAAGCTTAATTTATTTGAACTCGTTGTATTGGGCCAAGCAGGTGAATGCCA
>CANKOW010000192.1 GCA_947484295.1 Alcaligenaceae bacterium
GCGTTTTCCGATTCGGGTTGAGCTTGATTCACTGACAGCCAAAGATTTTGTTCGCATCCTGTGCGATACCGATGCCTCGTTGACCAAGCAATACAGCGCCTTACTCGCAACCGAAGACGTACACCTTGAATTTACCGACGAGGGCATCGCGCGCATGGCCGAGCTTGCCTTTGACGTCAACGAACGCACCGAGAACATTGGCGCGCGACGTTTATACACGGTGATGGAAAAACTGCTTGAAGACTTATCGTTTGATGCGGCCAGCAGTAGCGGCAAAACCGTGGTGCTTGATGTGGCGTATGTGAACGATAAGCTTGCTGAAGCGGCAGCGAGTGAGGATCTGGCAAGGTTTGTGTTGTAAAAAGCGGCGGCAAGGAAGGCTGTGCCTTCCGCGCTAAGCTCCTTACCATGAACGGCGAGATTTTGTCCGCGAAGCCGATAAACATCGATATTTTCAGTAGGGTTGATCCACACAGCCTAAACCGACTTCAGCTAGACTCGCTCGGTGGCTTCAAGGCTACGCATTTCAACGTTCAACGCAGGTATATCGGCAGTGGTTCAAGGGCGAATCAAGCGGCTGCGGTCTGTGAGTCGCGCGCAAGAATCTCAAGCAAAGGTCGAAGAACCTTTGCTTTGTCCTTTGTGTGATCGACCGATTCCATTTGCGGTGCGAGACGCCCACCATCTAATCCCTAAGTCGCGAGGTGGCACGGTCACCGTTTTAATGCACCGTGCCTGTCACAGGCAAATACACGCTTTGTTCACTGAAACCGAATTGGCACGACACTACGCAAGTGCCGAGGCCTTGCGCGCTCACCCAGAGATGGTGAAATTCATTCACTGGATCAAAGAAAAGCCAAATAACTTCAACCCGCGGATAAAGCGTAGCCGCAGTAAGGTGTGAGGTTGCACTCTCTCAACATTTGATGAAGATATTCTTTCAACTGATACCGAAATCACTCGATGCTTAATAACAATCTTGATATTTTGACGGAGGATTTGGCCCCGCGGCTGTGGAAAGAACTTGCGCGGGCAACGCAAGATCGACATCATGACTGGCGCACGCCCGTCTTGGCAACACAAGGCTTAGCGGGTATTGGACCGCAGGCGCGAACGGTGGTTTTAAGGCAGGCCGAGGCCGCGACGTGGACGCTGCGTGTGTATACCGACGCGCGCTCACCAAAATGTTCAGAGCTTATCGCCGAACCGTTGGCGCAGTTTTCTTTTTGGAGCAAACGACTGAATTGGCAACTCCGGGCCGCCGTCAGCTCCTCTGTTTACACCGAAGGGGATCTAGTGAATGCAGCCTGGGATCACATGAGGCAATCACGCTCGGCTGCGGATTATCTTAGCGCTTTACCCCCCGGCAGTATTCAGTCCAGTCAGCTGCCTACACAGGAATCCTCGAACGACTCTTTGATTCGCCATCATTTGGCAGTTCTAGAGTTCAAAGTTTTAGCAATGGACTGGCTTGCTTTAGGTCAGGGTAATCATCACCGAGCCAAGCTTACGCCGGCTGGCCTAATAGAGTGGTTGGTGCCGTAACCGGCTCAACTACCGGCCACGCACCCGTTGCGCTCGTAAAGCTTGCCAGTGTGATAATTAAATCATATTATGACCTTCGCTTGGCTGTGTGATCCTTAGTCGCGAAGTACCTAAGAGTGTCAACCAACGCCTTATCCTCATCCACACGGTGCACCTCATTATGTTTCAACTTCGACTGATCAGTCTACTGAAAGTACTGACGATCACGCTCTTGTGGGCCACTAACGCCTGGTCACAAACACCTATTCAGCGTCTTGACGGCAACTGGTACAGCACGCAGTGGGGGTACAGCTATACGCTCACGAATGGCGTGGGGATTGCAACGAGCACCAACAGCCCAAATTTTCAAGTAGGTCAAACAATCATTCAGTTGAGTGCGACCTCAGCCACAACGTTCTCAGGGCAGCAGGTCTATACCGACGGAAAGTTCTACCGCGTCAGCGTGATATTGCAGCCGGACGGCCGCCTGTATTTCGAAGGTGAAAAAAATGCCAAATGGGTGATGGACCGCGTGAATGTTGCACCGCAAAGTACTGACAATACATACAACGATACTAAAAATCTATTGATCGGAAGGTGGTACCAGAAGGCCGAGAACAAAACTGACAAATTCTCTGTGATGGCTCAATATGTTCAAGACTTTTTACCCAACGGAACGATCAGCCAACAAACGCAATATGTCACGACCACCCCTGACGGGCTGAAGATCTCTTGCTTGGTTAACGCTAGCTGGGAGTGGTCGGCGAATGGCAACAAAATTTACCAAAAGCTCATCGCTAGCCACGTCATCCAAGACTTCATTAGAGACCGTAACGGCAGACCGTTTGATGATCCCGAACTACTCAAGCTAGTCTGCGAAATCATCAAAAAAGACAAATTAAAACAACAGCTGACGACAACGGTTTTTACAATTATCAAACTCGATAACAAGGTCAACGTGTATCAGTATCAAGACTCAAAAGGCGTGATAATGGAGGCGACTGATTACCGCGTCACGCAAGGGCTGTCGCACTTTCAAGTTAAGTAGCACTTGCTTGAGCCTGTCGAGCCATACAGTTAAGTGCTGAGAAACCAACCGAGCGGTTGGTGTCGCTATGGCCCCTTGCTACTTCGCCGCACCCTGACGCAATACCAAAAACAGCTTGGTCAAAATCACCATCTCTGGGATACCAGAGATAAACGTATCGTAGTTATCGAAGGTGGTGGCGTACTCAAGGTCGCCGCTGCTTGAGATGCCTTGCAAATAACCCCATACATGCCAAGCGATCAAGGGCAATAGCCATACTGCCCGGCCTTTGTCGAACGCCTGCACTTTGACCAAAAAGTAGGCAATAGCGAGGTAGCCGGCAACTATTAGCATCGTTGGTCCCGAGCTAAAACCACCGGTTTCTTCGGCCGAGGTCGTTAAGAAATAAATCCCTAAATCAAAAATAGCAACATAAAAAAACATCTTCCAAAGTTCGGCTGGATTATCAAATGCCTTAAGTGGCGCAGCAGGCGTGATGACTTGAATCACTGGCTGAACCGGCTCTGCTGCGCGTGCGGCGTGAGCTTGTGTCGTAGCCGCAGTTTGGTCGACAGACGCAGCCACCATGGCCGTGCCACAGGCGCTACAGAACTTGGCATCATCTGCACATTTAGTGCCACAGGCTGAACAGAAGGGCATCGCTGATCTCTTTGAAAAAGGTAAAACTCGCGTGTCTCTACTTTAATGCAATATGGCAGTCATAGGCGAGTTTTTCACGCCCTAATCTGACCATAACCCGCCGTTCACATCCAAAATTTCACCTGTCACAAAACTCGATTCGGGTGACGCCAAGAACAAAATCGCCGAGGCGATCTCAGAGGCTTTTCCCATGCGCCCCACGGGGATCAAATCCTTGAGCGTTTGCGGAAACGCGGTCGTCATCGCCGAGGCAACGGGGCCTGGTGCGACGGCGTTGACGGTAATACCAAACGCGGCAAGCTCTTTGGCGAGGTACGACGTCATAATGTGCACGCCAGCTTTAGACACCCCATAGGCCACATTACCCGCACGGTCTTGTTCTTTGGGGTCGAGCCATGGGCGAGGATTGCCGCCGTTTTTACCGAGCACCGAGCCAATGTTGATGATGCGACCCAGCTTCTGTTGTTTCATCACAGGGATCACAGCCTGGCAGCACAAGAAGGTGCCCTTCAGGTTGATATCGATCACGCGATCCCACTCTTGTTCAGTAATATTTTGGGCACTACCCACCGACACGACACCGGCCACATTCACCAAAATATCTAAGCGACCATGTCGCTGCACGACACCGTTTACGCAGTGCGTGATGTCAGAGGCATCGCACACGTTTAACGCAACATGTTCAATGCCACCGCCTGTGTCCGTTGCACCTAGGCGGTTGGGCAGGTCGGCTGCTACAACCTGACAACCAAACGCAGCAAGCGCCTCAGAGACAGCCGCACCGATACCACCTGCACCGCCGGTAACAAGCGCCACGCGCCCGGATAAAAATTGTGCTGCGTACATAACGGATTCCTAGTGTTGGTCGGCAATATTGTTAGCCGCCAAGCGGCCAAACACCAAGCCTTTTAATACCGACGTCGCTCCGGTGTAGTTGGTGTAATACATCCCAATGACTTCGCCAGCCGCATACAAATTGGGGATTGCATAACCGTCGGTATCGAGCACCTGCCCTTGCGGATCGACCTTTAAGCCACCAAAGGTAAACACGTTGGCCGAGATAATTGGATAGGCCATGAACGGGCCGCGATCGATGGGCAAGGACCAATTGCTTTTGGCCGGCAGCAAACCTTGCGTGGCCATACCGTCAACTTTTAAGGGATCATAATTGCCCGTTTTAGGACACGCCGCGTTGTACTGTGCGACAGTGTCTTTCAAGGTTTGCGGATGAATATCAAGTTTTGCCGCAAGCGCTTCAATTGTGTCAGCTTCAATCGCAGGTTGATCACTACGAATCGCCAAGCGATAGTTTGGAATATCTTTCATGCGTTGATCAAGAATGACATATGACAAGCCTTCTTCTTGTTCATAGATACGACGCGTAATACGCTCGTACCAGGCGTCGACCGTGCCCGGCGCCTCGTTGACAAAGCGCTTGCCAGCTTTGTTGACCAAAATCCCATACGGAAAAATAAATACCGACGGCTCAGATACACCTGAGCGCGGGTCGATGGGTTCAGCGTGATAGCTACCAAAATCCCCCGACGGAGCCGCGCCAATATCGAGCGCCATCTCAATGCCTTCGCCGCGATTGAAATACGCCCCCTTACAAATCGGGCGCAAATACACCGAGCGCGGGCCGATGTATTTAGACTGCAACGCCGGGTTGCCTTCAAAGCCGCCGCAAGCTAACACCACCTTGCCGTGAAACCGCACGTTTTGTGTGCCTTTTTGTTGTGCAAACAAACCCGTCACAACACCGTCATCGTTTAACAACAAGCGGCGCGCGGTCGTATAGTAAAAAAATGTGACGCCAAGTTTTTCAGCTTGTGCGGCGAGTGCGTCTACCAAGGCTGCACCGCCCCCCACGGGCAACAAGCGCGGCTGCGTAGCGGTCAAAAATTGCGTGGGTAAAAAATCAAACTTAACCCCTACGCCTTGCAACCATTTAATCGTAGGCGGTACTTGCTCGGCAAAGTTTCCGATCACGTCTGTATCTGGGATCGCTAAGGTGCGGGTCGCGTGCGACCAGTTCTCACGCCCCGTTGCCATCTCGGCCATCAAATCAGGCTCGGGATACAAACCCAGGTTACCGGCCAAATGTGTTTCAAAATCATCAGTGACTTGATCTAAAGCTTTCATCCGAAAATACGCTTCGGTGTAGCGACTTTGACCGCCACGATCTTCGCGCGACGCGCGCTCGAGCACCGCAACCTTTAAGCCACGTTCGGCCGCAGTCACAGCGGCCGATAAACCTGCAACACCGCAACCTGCAACGACTACATCAAAGGTGTGATCCATTTTTTTGCTCCAGACTGTACTTGTTAAATTTTTCGTATGGCTTTACTTACTGATTTCTTAACTAGATATCTGCCTAACCGTCTAGATTTCGTAGTGATTGCTTAAGGCGCTGTGAGTGATACCGATGCTATTGTCTAGCCGTATCGCTTCGCGCACTCGAAGTTGCCCCACGATACGTTGCGATGAAGTCGATATGAGCAGATCTCGACGAGCGCGATGCACTTCAGACGCCAGGCAATCGCTTATCCAAACCATAAAACGCAAAGACCTCTTTGACGCGATCGATTTCTGGTAAGCGATGGTAATAGCCAGTACGACTTGGCTTGGTGCCGCACAGGCGGCGCAAATCCACCATCATCTCTGCGTGCTTGACCCACGTGCCCAACGAATCCATGATGGTGACGCCATCCACCTCGGTCACACCGTTACGCGCCAGCAACACATTCAACGGCGCTTCTCCGGGGATGATCACATCGGCACCTTGCGCAATCAATTTGCGCGCAGCGGTTTTAAATTTTTCGATGAGCTCGGTCGGATCCGAAAAGCCATTCAACACGTCATTAAACGTGAAGCCCACCGGTGCTGCGCCGGCGAAGCGCGACGCTAAGCCATAGCTTTCAGCATTTTGCGCAAGCAGCTCATTGAAGTCTTCGATAAACACCAAGACACCAAACTTGCGGCCCAACAAACAGGCGGTGAACATCGCTGACTCGCCGTAACCAATCACCGGGATATCAATCAAGGCGCGAATCTCGCGCAGTGCGGGGTCTGGCAAGGTGCTGACTGCGTAAGCGTCGTAGCCTTGCTCTTGCGCCATCACGCCCGCCTGCATGAACTGCATGCCGTGCAAATGAAACAGCGCTGCATGCCGGATATCAGAGCCAGGATAATTTGAAGAGTAAGTGCCAGGCGACATGCCATGCATATCGATTTGCGTATCAGGGCGCGCCACACGTGCGAAGTGCGCTTTGAGTGCGTCGCTATACGGGCCCAAATCGCCCAAGACGGTAAAACTTTGATGCCAGATTTTCATAAGTGGTCCGAATAAGAAACTTTGTTTTTTAACTGGCGGGTATTGCAATGACTCAATTGTTTGCAACCGCATGGGCCGTCACGTCTGAAGCCCCACCTGCTGGATAGCCAACGCTTAACTTAATTGGCC
>CANKOW010000193.1 GCA_947484295.1 Alcaligenaceae bacterium
CGATCCATGTAAGGCAGAGCTTGCAAAAACGTGCGGTGCTCGGCTAATTTTTCAGTGGCACGATGCAACAAACCGATGTGCGGATCAGCACGCTGGATGACTTCGCCATCTAGCTCAAGCACCAAGCGCAACACACCGTGCGCAGCAGGATGCTGTGGGCCAAAGTTGAGCGTGTAGTTTTTAATTTCAGCCATGATTAACGCCCTATTCCGTAGCCGTCTTCACGAATCACACGCGGGATAATCTCGCGTGGTTCGATCGAAACGGGTTGATACACCACACGACCTTGTTCAGGGTCGTAACGCATTTCGACGTTGCCATACACCGGAAAATCTTTGCGAAACGGATGACCGATAAAACCATAATCAGTCAGAATACGACGCAGATCAGGATGGCCTTCAAACACAATGCCAAACAAATCGAAAGCCTCGCGCTCAAACCAGTTGACGCTTGGCCAAACGTTGACCAAAGAATTGATCAGCGGAAACTCGCCATTCACGGCATAGGTGCGGATACGCAAGCGCCAGTTGTGCGTGAGCGACATCAGGTGCGCCACCACAGCAAAACGCGCTGCAGGCGCCAAAGCTGACTGCGGGGCTTGCCCAACGCGCCCTGCACCATAGGTGAGGTAGTCAACACCGCACAAATCCACGCACATCTCAAACCGCAAAGAAGGCTCATCGCGTAAGCGCAAACAGGTGGTTTCCCACTGCTCGGCTGCAATTTCAAGCGTGATTTCGTCGGTAGACAAGGTGAGTTGAACTTGCTCACCGAGCAGTGTCACCAGTTGTTGCTGCAGGTTTTCTAGCCTGGACATGTGTTTTTAAGCCTGATTAAACGGATACACAAGCGTAAGCGAGTGCATCAGTTTGATTTAACGAGCGATGGTATTGGTTTGACGAATTTTGTTTTGCATTTGCAACAGGCCATATACCAAGGCCTCGGCTGTTGGGGGGCAGCCTGGCACATAGACATCAACCGGCACAATGCGATCACAGCCGCGCACCACAGAATACGAATAGTGATAATAGCCACCACCATTGGCACAAGAACCCATCGATACTACCCAGCGCGGCTCGGGCATTTGATCGTAGACCTTGCGTAGTGCAGGCGCCATTTTGTTGCACAGCGTGCCTGCCACAATCATCAGATCAGACTGACGTGGGCTAGGGCGAAAAATAATACCGAACTGGTCGAGGTCGTAACGCGCCGCGCCCGCATGCATCATTTCGACTGCACAGCAAGCCAACCCAAACGTCATGGGCCACATCGAACCCGTTTTTGCCCAATTGATAAATTTGTCAGCGCTAGTGGTGACAAAACCTTGCTTCAGAATGCCGTCAATTGCCATGTGTCTATTCGCCGCATTGATCGTTGGGATTTATTCCCAGTCAAGCGCGCCTTTTTTCCACTCGTAGATGAAACCAACAGTCAAGATCGTTAAAAAGATCATCACTGTCACGAAGCCAACCATTCCGACGGCGCTATTTGCAATTGCCCACGGAAACAAAAATGCGATTTCTAAATCGAACAAGATGAACAAAATCGCTACTAGGTAGTAGCGCACGTCAAACTTCATTCGAGAATCACCAAAAGCTTCGAAGCCGCACTCGTAAGGCGAAAGCTTTTGCGCATCGGGACGATTTGGGCCGATTAAAGAACCCGCCGCAATCAGGGCAAAGCCAATCAGGCTACCCACGACGATGAAGAGTAAAACTGGAAAGTATTGTTGCAGATTCATCTAGACGTCTCGGCTTTACAAAAACTCTAGAAGTATACACCGCACTTAGGGTTTTTACCCAAAAGCCCTAGGAGAAATGAAAAACGGGCCACTCAAAGAGCGACCCGTTTTAACTCGGTACATCACCAAGCTAACCGAAGCTAGCTTGTACTCTAAGCTGTTGCTTAGAACGAGTGACGCAGACCAACAGTACCAGTGTTGCCTGACAAACCGGCGATACCTTGGAAGTTGTTGACGTATGAGTAAATTGCGTACACGTTGGTGCGCTTGGTAAACTCGTGCGAGTAGCCCAAACCGTATGTCATCTGAGTAGCACCGCCAATATCGGCAACGACACCAGTATGTGACTGACCTTGGTAGGCAATACCCAAACGACCGCTTGCACCAATAGGAGCTGTAGCGTTGATGTTCCAAGAGTTTGTACCTGCGCCGTCAGCAAACACGATATTACCGCCGGCGAACGGGTTAGTGATGTCGCTTGACACTGTTGATGTTGCTTGACCGTTAATCAAACCGCCACGAACTTGGTTGTATGCAGCGCCAACTTTGACAACTTTAGCGTCATAGGCACCAGCAACAATCCAAGACGTTACGCCACCACCGTTTTGACCGGCGATTGTGTTGCTAGCTGGAGTGAATTTGTCGTACACAGCAGTGACATAAATGCCGCCGTTTGTGTAGCTAACAGCGCCAGCCATGTTGCGCATGTTGTTACCAGTGTTAAACGAGCTGCCTTGTGATGGGTCGCTAGAAGATCCACCGGTCAATAATTGTCTGCCAGTTGTCAAACCAGTATTAAACGAGTACTGAGCGCCAACCTTGAAGCCTGACAGGCTAGGTGATTGATACATCAACATGTTGCTTTGACGAATAGCAGCTATGCCCATTACGGCAGAGAGGTTGATGATTGGAGCGTTTACGCCGAAGGCGCCGTCGATAGGACCACCGGCAAATTTAAATGCCAAGTTCAGTTGACGACCGATATCAACTTGACCCCAAGCGTTGTTGCGCAAACCGATGTACGCAGCACGTTGCCATGTGCCGAGCGAACCAGCTGTGCCGTCGTTGACGTTAACCTGGCCTTCTAAGTTCCAGACAGTTTGGTTACCTGAGCCTAGGTCTTCAACACCGCGAACGCCAAAGCGTGAAGTTGACTGAGTACCTGACACAACAGCGATGCTGCTAGTCGAGATGTCAACTCTACTGAATGGACCAGAAGAGAGGTTAAAGTTTTGGTAGCGAACGCCACCGTCTAACACACCGTAAAGTGTTACTGATGATTGAGCCGATGCGGCACCAGCAAAGCCGGCTAACAGGGCGGCAGCAAGCAGAGTCTTTTTCATTTAAGAAATCTCCGTAAATTTGAGTGACAAGAGCAACAAACGGATGTTTTGTTCGCTGCCCCCCTAACTCCGCTAAGGGAAGTTAACGCTATTGCATCAAAAAACGCGGGCTGTGGCTATGATTCTCGACATAAACCTGCCCTAGGGGGGGTATTTTGTTGGCTTGGTGCAACGTTTTGGGTTTTTTAAGTTAAATAACTTAGTATTTACCCTTATTTCTAACGATGACTAAAACGCGTGGCGCAAACCAACAGAAACCGCGTTGCCAGACAAGCCTGGGTTGTTTTGATAGTTGTTCAAATAACTATAAAAGGCGTAGGCGTTGGTGCGCGCACTGAACTTATACGAATACCCCAAACCGAACGTACTTTGTGTTGCACCGCCCACATCATCTACCTTTCCAAGGGCAGACATACCCTGATAACCGGCCATGACGGTCCCGCTTGGCCCAACCGGGGCCGTTACGTTTATGTTCCAGGCATTCGTGCCTGCGCCGGCAGCAAACACCACACCGCCATTTGCCATGGTGTTGGTGATATCACTTGAGACAGACGACATGCTAGCCCCGTTAATCAGGCCGCCGCGCACTTGGTTGTAGGCCAGCCCTAGCTTAATAACCTTAGCATCATAGGCAGCACCCGCGATCCATGAGCTCACATCAAGGCCACTATTGCCGGCAATCGTATTATCCGCAGAAATGAACTTGTCGTAAACGAAGGTGGCATATAGCGCGCCGCTGGTATAACTCACCGCAGCGGAGTAATTACGCAAGTTATTGCCGGTCTCAAAGGCACTACCGCTAGCTGAATCCGAGGCAACACCGCCCGTTTCGAGCTGACGATGAGAAGTCAAGCCGGTATTAAACGAATACTGAGCACCCAATTTAAAGCCAGACATACTAGGCGATTGGTACATCAGCATATTGCTTTGACGCACCCCCGTCACCCCCATGACGCCTGAAATGTTGATAATTGGCACGTTGACGCCAAACGCACCGTCAATCGGAGCACCCGCAAATTTAAAGGCCAGATTCTGCTGACGACCGAGGTCAAACTGGCCCCAAGCGCTGTTACGCAGGCCGATGGTTGACTGACGCTGCCACGTGCCATACGACCCAGCAGAGCCGTCTTGCACGTTCACTTGCCCCTCAAGCACCCACACCGCCTGATTGCCTGAGCCAAGGTCTTCAACGCCCTTGACACCGAAACGAGAAGTTGACTGTGTACCAGACACCACTGCAATACTGCTGGTATCAACGTCTGATTTCGCCAACGGACCCGCTGGAACGCGCCAGTCTTGATAGCGCAGGCCGCCATCCAAGACACCGTATAAGGTTACCGTGGATTGCGCTGAGGCCATGGCTGTGAAAGCACTGAACAAGGCCGTAGATAACAGAACGTTTTTCAATTGAAAACTCTTTCATTCGTAAAAGTGAAACCGCTTACAGATTAGCTACGGTTAGCGTAGTTGCTCATTATTAAATATTTAAGTCGGCGGTGTTAATCTCAAAAAATTGCTGCTCAATGGAGCTGCCAAGTTCCTAAAACCGACAGCCCCTCACAATCTAACTGGCCACAAACAGAGACTTATCCATGACTTCGAGCGAAAACACCCTCCCCAAAATCGCCCTGAGCGAGTTTCTGCTGCTGCTGGATACCCATCACCCCTTTGCAAAGGTGCTTGGTATCCAGATTTTAGAGATTGGACACGGCACGGCGCTGCTTTCGTTGCCACCCAATCCTAGTTTTCAACGCTTAGGCGGCATTGTGGCTGGCCCCATGCTGATGGGCCTGGCGGATTTGGCCATGTATGCGGCGGTGGTTGGGGCTACTGGCAACGCTGAAGCGGTGACCGCTAGCTTGACCATCAACTTTCTACGCAAAAGCCCCCCGGGCACGATTTACGCACATGCACGGGTGCTCAAGACAGGCCGCCTTTGCGCGGGCGACGTCACCTTGACTGGCGAAGGCAGCAGCGAACCACTCGCGCATAGCGTCAGCACTTGGTCGTTACCGAAGGCTTGACCCAAAGTGATTCGCAATTGATTGACAAAGTCACCGCCTGCGCTGAAGATAAGAGCTGTCGTCGCATCCTCTTGTCTACCGTCCCTTTCTGAACAGAGCCTCACATGCACACCATACACCTTAGTTGCCACACCTCCCTGCGACTGAGTCGTACACTCGCAGTTGCTGCACTCGGGCTGTGCTTGTTCGGCCCGCCTGCGCAAGCCGCAAACCCTGCCGACGGCTTTCCAAATCGCGCGGTCAACATTACGGTGACGTTTCCACCGGGCGGGGGTACTGATATTTTGGCCCGCTTAATCGGCAATGCGCTGGCAGAAACGCTGGGCCACGCCGCCGTTGTTGAAAACAAACCCGGTGCAAGCGGCAACGTGGGCTCAAAGTATGTGGCCGAGCGCGCACCTGATGGCTACTCGCTGCTCATGGTGAACAGCTCGTTTGCCATCAACCCCGCAGTGTTTACGACGATGCCCTTTGATCCCAAAAAAGATTTTGCACCGATCATCAACGTCGCGTTCATCCCTTCTGTATTGGTGGTGCCCGCAAATTCACCTTATAAGAACTTGGCCGAATTACTCACCGCGGCCAAACCTGCCAAAAACGACGTGTCTTACGGCTCGTGTGGCAACGGCACACCGCAACATTTGGCAGGCGAGTCTCTCAATATTGAGGCAAAAACCAGCATCACTCACATCCCTTATGGCGGGTGCGGCCCTGCACTGAAAGATGTCGTGGGCGGTCAAATCCCCTTGGCGATCATCACCGCCTCAAGCGCCATGAGCCTGATCAAAGGCGGCAAGTTGCGCGCGCTAGCGGTGACCTCGGCCGCGCGTTTTGGTCAGCTGCCTGATGTGCCGACAGTCGCTGAACAAGGCTATAAGGGATATGAACTGAGCCAGTGGCACGGCTTGCTTGCGCCAGCCAATACGCCGGCAGCCGTCCAACAAAAGCTTTATGAAGGTATCAACAAGGCGCTACAGTCGCCTGCCGTAAAAGACAAGCTTGAAAGCTTGGGCTACACCCGCGCCAATGACGGGCCTGCAGCCTTCAAAAAGATTATTGACGGTGATATTGATAAGTTCGTGAAGCTGGCAAAAGAGATCAAGCTTAAAGTTGATTGAACGCGCTACATGAACGCGGTAGGCAGGTTTAGGTAAGCTGTTCGCAGGCACGCCTCAGACGTGTGCAGCCCTCATTGAGCACCGCCATTGAGGTCGCAAAAGAAAAGCGGAAAAAAGGCGTTGAGCCATACGCCGCACCGTGCACCCCTGCTAACTTTTCTGAATCAAGCAGATACAACACAAAATCCTCATCAGTCTTGAGCACCTGCCCTGCGGGCGTTGTTTTGCCTATGATCCCCGCGCAAGACGGAAACACATAGAACGCACCTTCGGGTAAATGACAGGTAATACCGGGGATGTCATTGAGTTGCGCCACCACCGCATCGCGCCTGTCTTGAAATATTTTAGTGCGCTCGGCAATAAAACCCTGCGGCCCCGTCAACGCCTCAAGCGCGGCGGCCTGCCCAATCGATGAAGGGTTTGAGGTACTTTGAGACTGTA
>CANKOW010000194.1 GCA_947484295.1 Alcaligenaceae bacterium
CCTCGTTTTAAATCGTCGCAATTTATTTAGCCTTCTCGGAGAAAACTATGTCTAAACCCGCCGTGCGCGTTGCGGTCACCGGTGCTGCCGGTCAAATTGGCTATGCACTCTTGTTTCGTATCGCCTCAGGCGAGATGCTGGGCAAGGATCAGCCTGTCATCCTGCAATTGCTTGAAATCCCTGACGAGAAAGCGCAAAAAGCGCTGAAAGGCGTCATGATGGAGCTCGACGATTGCGCGTTTCCGTTGCTGCAATCAATGACCGCTCATGGCGATCCGCGCGAAGCGTTCAAGGATGTCGAAGTCGCACTGCTGGTAGGTTCGCGTCCCCGCGGCCCTGGCATGGAGCGCGCCGACTTGCTGGCCGTCAATGCCGCGATCTTCACGGCGCAGGGTAAGGCTTTGAATGAAGTCGCACACCGTCATGTCAAAGTACTAGTCGTCGGTAATCCAGCCAATACCAACGCATACATCGCCATGAAGTCGGCTCCTGATCTGCCCGCCAAAAACTTCACCGCCATGCTGCGCCTTGACCACAACCGCGCCTTGTCACAACTTGCGGCAAAAATGGGCAAGCCTGTTGCAGACATTCAAAAACTGGCCGTTTGGGGCAACCACTCGCCCACCATGTACGCCGACTATCGCTTTGCGACCATTGGCGGTCAAAGCGTCGAAAAACTGATTAACGATGCAGCCTGGAATCGCGATGTCTTCTTGCCAACCGTCGGTAAGCGGGGTGCGGCCATTATTGAAGCGCGTGGTTTATCGTCTGCAGCCTCTGCGGCCAACGCGGCCATTGATCACATTCGCGACTGGCTGCTTGGTACAAACGGTAAGTGGGTCACCATGGGCATTGCTTCGGATGGCAGCTACGGCATTCCCGAAGGCACCATGTACGGCGTGCCTGTCACCTGCCAGGGTGGCGAGTATCAACGCGTAACCGGTCTCGAAATTGATGCCTTTTCACGCGAGCGCATGGATTTAACGTTGAAAGAGCTGATCGAAGAGCGCGATGCCGTTGCTCACCTCTTAAAATAATTTTTATGTACGCCTAAAAACGAACCCTCTTAGACACTGTCTGACGGGTTCGTTTTTTTATCTGTTTTCGGAGAAAAAAATGTCTAAACAAGCGACCGCCGGCGAGCGTTTTCGTGCCGCCCTAGCGTCTGAGCAACCTCTACAAATTATTGGTGCCATCAACGCCCATCACGCCTTGTTGGCCAAGCGCGCCGGCTTTAAAGCCATTTATCTGTCGGGTGGCGGTGTGGCGGCAGGCTCGTTAGGCTTGCCTGATCTGGGCATCAACACACTTGATGATGTGCTCACTGACGTACGTCGCATTACCGATGTTTGCGACACACCTTTGATCGTCGATATTGATACCGGCTTTGGTCCCTCGGCATTTAATATCGCTCGAACCATTCAAAGCCTGACTAAGTTCGGTGCTGCGGGTTGCCACATTGAAGACCAGGTTGGCGCCAAGCGCTGCGGCCATCGCCCCGGTAAAGAAATCGTCTCGACCGAAGAGATGCGCGATCGCGTCAAAGCCGCGGTCGATGCACGCACTGACGACAGTTTTTATATCATTGCACGTACCGATGCGATCGCCTCACACGGGGTCGACGCTGCGATCGAACGTGCCTTAGCCTGTATCGAAGCCGGTGCTGATGCGATCTTCGCCGAAGCAGCTTACGACCTGCCCACCTTTGAAAAATTTGCTAAAGCGGCCGGGGTGCCCTTATTGGCAAACATCACTGAGTTCGGCAAAACGCCCTTATTCAGCGTCGATGAGCTGAAGTCTGCCGGTGTTGGCATGGTGCTTTATCCACTTTCGGCCTTTCGTGCTGCCAACAAAGCTGCAGAGACGGTCTACGAGGCGATTCGCCGCGAGGGCCATCAGCGCAACGTCATCGACATGATGCAAACACGCGATGAACTGTACGATCGTATCAATTATCACGAGTTTGAAGGCAAACTCGACGTGTTGTTCGCCCAAGGCAAATCGAAATAATCTGATCAAGGATCACTACCATGGCAACTGCTAAACAATCAGCTGTAAAGAAAAGCGCTGCAACAACAGCCAAACCCGTCGCGGCTGCGCCTGCAGAAGCAACCCCCACGTTCAAACCTAAAAAATCGGTCGCGCTGTCGGGCGTGACCGCAGGCAACACAGCCTTATGCACGGTTGGCCGTAGTGGCAACGACCTGCACTACCGTGGATACGATGTGCTTGATTTTGCAGACTCTAGCGAGTTCGAAGAAATCGCTCATTTGTTGATTCATGGCAAATTGCCCAACAAGGCTGAATTAGCCGCTTACAAAGACAAACTGTGTAACTTGCGCGGCTTGCCTGCACAACTGCAGACTGTGCTCGAGTCGCTGCCCGCAGCCAGCCATCCCATGGATGTCATGCGTACTGCAGCCTCGGCACTTGGCTGCATGCTGCCCGAGAAGGAAGATCACAATATCCCTGATGCACGCGATATCGCTGATCGTTTGATGGCAAATTTGGGCTCGGCGCTGTTGTACTGGTATCACTATAGCCACAATGGTCGCATTATCGATGTACAAACCGACGACGACTCAATCGGCGCGCACTTCTTGCATCTGTTGCATGGCAAAAAGCCAAATGCCGACTGGGTCCGTGCGATGCACACCTCGTTGAATTTGTACGCCGAGCACGAATTCAATGCCTCGACCTTCACCTGCCGCGTGATCGCTGGCACAGGCTCAGACATGTATTCTGCTATTGCTGGCGGCATTGGCGCACTGCGCGGACCCAAGCACGGTGGCGCCAATGAAGTGGCCTTTGAAATACAAAAACGCTACGAGACACCAGACGAAGCCGAGGCCGATATCCGTGCACGTGTTGAAGCCAAACAGGTTGTGATTGGTTTTGGGCACCCCGTGTACACCATCGCCGACCCACGTAATAAGGTCATCAAAGACGTGGCCTTGCGCCTGTCAAAAAAAGCCGGCACCACCAAAATGTTTGATATCGCTGACCGCGTCGAAGCAGTGATGTGGGATTCGAAAAAAATGTTTGCAAACCTTGACTGGTTTTCGGCCGTGTCGTATCACATGATGGGCGTACCGACTGCAATGTTTACACCTCTGTTTGTGATTTCACGCACCGCTGGCTGGGCTGCGCACATCATTGAACAACGTATTGATAACAAGATCATTCGTCCTGCTGCGAACTACACCGGGCCCGATGATCAAAAATTTGTACCGCTCGCACGTCGTAAGTAATTAGCACCACCCTTTGCCTTAGACCACCATCCGACTGAGTTCATATGAATAGCGCACATCGCAAGCCACTACCCGGAACCAAACTCGATTATTTTGATGCTCAGGCGGCTGTCGACGCGATTACGCCCGGCGCCTACAACAAACTGCCGTATACCTCGCGGGTGCTAGCCGAAAATCTGGTGCGTCGTTGTGATCCTGAGTTACTCACTGCAGCGCTCAAGCAACTGATTGAGCGTAAAAGCGATATGGATTTTCCGTGGTTTCCGGCACGTGTGGTGTGCCACGATATTCTGGGGCAAACAGCCTTGGTCGATTTGGCCGGCCTGCGCGACGCGATTGCTGCACAAGGTGGTGACCCTGCGTTAGTCAATCCGGTGGTGCCTACGCAGCTGATTGTGGATCATTCTCTTGCGGTTGAATGTGGCGGGTTTGATCCTGGGGCTTTTGAAAAAAATCGTGCGATCGAAGATCGACGCAACGAAGATCGTTTTCACTTCATCAACTGGACTAAAAAGACATTTAAAAATGTGGATGTTATTCCTCCGGGAAACGGTATCATGCATCAAATCAATTTAGAGAGAATGTCGCCGGTTGTGCATGCGCTCGATGGTGTTGCATTTCCGGATACTTTGGTCGGCACCGACAGCCACACGCCACACGTCGACGCGCTAGGCGTGATTGCCATTGGCGTGGGTGGCCTTGAGGCCGAAAGCGTCATGCTGGGTCGTGCTTCGTGGATGCGCTTGCCTGAAATTATCGGCGTTGAACTGACTGGCAAACTCAAGCCTGGCATCACGGCGACTGACATGGTGTTGGCGCTGACCCAGTTTTTGCGCAACCAAAAAGTTGTATCGTCTTACCTCGAATTTTTTGGTGAGGGTGTCCCCCACCTAACACTGGGCGATCGCGCCACGATCTCGAATATGACACCTGAGTACGGCGCCACCGCCGCGATGTTTTATATTGATCAACAAACTATCGACTACCTGCGCTTGACCGGTCGCGAAGACCAGCAAATCAAACTCGTTGAGACTTATGCCAAGCAAACGGGCTTATGGGCCGATAGCCTAAAGGGCGCCACATACGAACGCGTATTACGTTTTGACTTGGCAAGCGTCGTGCGTACGATCGCAGGCCCGTCAAACCCCCATCGTGGGGTGCCCACCACAGAACTCGCCGCTAAAGGGATCTCGGGTAAAGTTGAAAACGAACCCGGGCTAATGCCCGATGGCGCCGTCATCATCGCGGCCATTACAAGTTGCACCAACACCAGCAATCCGCGCAACGTGATTGCTGCAGGTTTGTTGGCGCGCAACGCCAACGCTAAAGGGCTGACCCGCAAGCCCTGGGTCAAGTCCTCTTTGGCCCCTGGCTCGAAGACAGTTGAGCTGTATCTACAAGAGGCCAACTTACTGACCGAACTCGAGGCCCTGGGCTTTGGTATTGTGGGGTTCGCTTGCACCACCTGTAACGGGATGAGCGGCGCGTTAGATCCCGTCATCCAACAAGAGATTATTGACCGCGACTTGTACGCCACGGCAGTGTTGTCGGGTAACCGCAACTTTGATGGTCGGATTCACCCTTACGCCAAGCAGGCCTTCTTAGCCTCGCCACCCTTGGTTGTTGCTTACGCCATAGCCGGTACCATCCGATTTGATATCGAAAAAGATGTGTTGGGTCTTGATCAAAACGGCAAGCCCGTCACCTTAAAAGACCTGTGGCCGACAGACGAAGAGATCGATGCCATCGTCGCCTCAAGTGTCAAGCCCGAGCAGTTTCGTAAAGTCTACGAACCAATGTTTGCCGCAAGCGTTGAGACGGGCGAAAAACTCAGTCCGCTTTACGACTGGCGTGCCCAAAGCACGTATATCCGGCGCCCCCCTTACTGGGAAGGCGCGTTGGCGGGAGAACGCACCCTTAAAGGCATGCTTCCGTTGGCAGTACTCGGCGACAACATCACCACCGACCACCTTTCACCTTCAAACGCCATCATGCTTGACAGTGCCTCGGGTGAGTATTTGGCAAAGATGGGCGTACCCGAAGAAGACTTCAACTCGTACGCCACGCATCGTGGCGATCACCTGACAGCTCAACGCGCAACGTTTGCCAACCCTAAGTTGCTGAACGAAATGGTGCTTGAAAACGGCAAAGTCAAACAGGGTTCGCTAGCACGTATCGAACCTGAAGGTACAGTCACCCGCATGTGGGAAGCGATCGAAACCTACATGAACCGTCAGCAACCACTCATCATTGTGGCGGGTGCAGATTATGGTCAGGGCTCATCGCGCGACTGGGCCGCTAAGGGCGTGCGCTTAGCTGGCGTGCAAGCCATTGTTGCTGAAGGCTTCGAGCGCATCCATCGTACCAACTTGGTGGGCATGGGCGTCTTACCACTTGAGTTCAAAACAGGCGTCAACCGGCTGACCCTTGGCTTAGATGGCACAGAAATCTACGACGTGATCGGCGCACGCACACCGCTCGCGACCCTGACGCTTGGCATTCAGCGTAAGAATGGTGAACGCCTCGAGGTCCCTGTGACGTGCCGCCTCGACACCGCCGAAGAAGTCTCGATTTATGAAGCCGGCGGCGTGCTGCAACGTTTTGCGCAAGACTTTCTTGAGTCGACTGCGGCAGCCTAATACAGAACAATCACACGTTGAAGGAAATCGTTATGAGCCACGCCCCACAGATCAAAGTCCCCGCCACCTACATCCGTGGCGGCACCAGTAAAGGCGTTTTTTTTCATTTACAAGATCTACCCAAAGCCGCACAAGTGCCGGGCGCTGCTCGCGACGCGCTATTGCTCAGAGTGATCGGCAGCCCCGACCCGTACGGAAAGCAAACAGATGGCATGGGTGCTGCAACCTCAAGCACTAGCAAGACCGTGATCCTATCAAAAAGCACTCGACCCGATCACGATATTGACTATCTGTTTGGTCAGGTATCGATCGACAAGCCCTTCGTTGACTGGAGCGGCAACTGCGGCAATCTGACGTCTGCTGTCGGGCCCTATGGGATTAGCAATGGTTTGGTCGATGCTGCACGTATCCCGAAAAATGGGATTGCAACAATCCGAATCTGGCAAGCCAACATCGGAAAAACGATTATTGCTCACGTGCCGATGACCGATGGCGCAGTGCAAGAAACCGGCGACTTTGAATTAGACGGCGTGACGTTTCCAGCTGCAGAAGTTCAGCTCGAATTTATGGATCCAGCGGCAGACGAGGACGACGGCGGCGGCGCGATGTTTCCGACGGGCAATCTCGTAGATGATCTAGAGGTACCGGGCGTTGGAACCTTCAAGGCCACCATGATTAACGCTGGCATTCCGACAATTTTTGTCAATGCTGCCGATATTGGCTATAAGGGCACCGAGTTA
>CANKOW010000195.1 GCA_947484295.1 Alcaligenaceae bacterium
CATACACCATGTAGACCTCTTCTGTGGGCGAAGCTGCTAGACGCTTTACTCTAGACTCAATTTAGCCGCCTCAACGGTTTGCTTCCAATTGGCAATCTCTGTGCGTACAAACGTGTTGAATTCTGCAGGCGAATTGCCGCCCGCAATGCCGCCCATCTCTTTGAAGCGATTTTGGATGTCAGCGGTGTTTAGGACTTTGACAGTGGCTTGTTGCAAGCGGTTGATAATCGCCTGCGGCGTTGCCGCCGGAGCGAACAGACCAAACCACGCGGTGACCAACATGTTTGGCACGCCTGCCTCGGCCATGGTGGGGACGTTGGGTAACTCAGGGGCGCGCACATCACTTGTGACGGCTAGCGCACGCAGCTTGCCACCCTTGATTTGAGCCATCACGCTGGGCGCAGTTGCAATCATGAAGGTGAACTGGTTGCCGAGCAGGGCTCCCGTTGCAGGCCCCGCGCCTTTGTATGGAATATGCGGCACCTGAATGCCAGTACGTTGCATAAACATTTCACCTGAAAGGTGCGGAGATTGCCCAGCGCCTGCCGAACCAAAGGAGTAAATGTTAGGATCCTTTTTGATTGCAGCGACTAGCTCTTGTACCGTTTTAAAGGGGGTGCTGCTGTTGACGACTAGGATATTAGGGTTTGAAATCACAAGCGTGATGGCGTTGAAATCTTCAGGGGTATAAGGTAGTTTTTTGTACAGGCTGTAGTTGATCGAGTGCGAGCCAATATTTGCCATCATGATCGTATAGCCGTCGGGATTGGCGCGTGCCACATACTGAGACCCCAAGATACCACCCGCGCCTGCTTTGTTCTCGACCACGACGGTTGTGCCAAGCTCGGCGCCAAGCTTTTCGCTAATAATGCGTGCTGCTTGATCGCCCGTACCGCCCGGTGCAGCACCAACGATAATTGTGATGGCCTTCTCGGGGTAAGCCGCTGCGCATGGCGAGCCGAACGAGACCGCCAGGCTAAAGACTGCGAAGACACGCAAGGGCAGCGTTGTTTGAAGGGCTCTTAATATGAGTGATGGCATCACAACAGTCTCCTGACACGAAATGTCTTTGCTTTTTTGTGGTCTAAGATTAGCAGGAAATCATCCTTTGTTTAAATTTCTCACTAGACGCGCAGTGGCATGATGTCCATAATAGGAGAAAAATACTAGGCGTTTGCTGCATTGCGCCATAAGAATCTGTGAGACCTGACGCGTTCTGCCCTGCAGGGTGCACTGAAAGTTAGCGAATCTTTTATAACGAAATAACGCGTGGCACACGGCTACCAAACGAGAGCAATCATGGCGACAAAGAGCGTTAAGACAAAAAATTCTGGCTTTGCAAAAGTGGGCGATGCATCGCGTCGTGCCATCATCGGAGATCAATATGTAGATAGCATGCTGAAAGAAAAAAACCCGTTCGATCACGAGTGGCAAGAATATTTAAACAATCAGCTCTGGGGGCGAACCTGGGCGCGCGGTATTTTGAGTCATCAGCAACTCAGCCTGATCAACCTGTCAATGCTCGCAGGGCTTGGTCGCATGGAAGAGTTTGAATTGCATTTTCGAATTGCTTTAACACGCACAAAAGTTCCACTGCTTCAACTGCGCGAAATCTTATTACATATTGGTATGTACTGTGGGATACCAATCGGACGCGACGCGTTTGCGATTGCGCGGCGGGTGCTCAAAGAAGAGGGCATCGACGTTTCGCAGTTAGATGACGTTTTAGTCAAAAAAGCATCTAGCACGAAAAAGAAATAAAAAATCAACAAGCTATCTAAAATATTTTTGCCCAAGGGGCTGACATGAATGACATCTCGCGAAATGAAAGATTGCCGCACGTCGTAAAAATAATCAGGCAAGTACTTGCCGTTTTGATGGTGGGCGTTGCGCCGGCGATTGCTGCGCAAGGTTTTCCGACGAAGCCAATTACGCTAGTTGTACCCTATCAGGCCGGCGGGAGTTCTGACGGCATTGCGCGTGCTATGGTGCGCTTAGTTGGAAAAGACCTTGGCCAACAGGTGGTCGTTGAAAACAAGGCGGGGGCAGAGGGGATGATTGGTTCTCTCGATGTCATGAAATCTGCACCTGACGGGTATCGCATTTTGTTTGGTGGCGCTGGTTCAATGATTGTCGTTCCGGCGCTCAGACGCGCGCCACCTTTCGATCCGGGCACTCAATTTACGCCGATTTCAGGAGTCGTTGATTTTTCATTTTTTTTATACGTCCATCCCGAGCTACCCGTTAAAAATTTAAAAGAGTTTGTGGCTTATGCGCATGCGAACCCAGGCAAAATAAATTACGCAACGGGCAATAATCAAGGCCTGCTGACGTTTGCCTACTTAAAAAAGAGTTTGAACCTTGACGTTGTTCAGGTGCCATACAAGGGCGAAACAGCCGCGACTGCCGATTTACTAACGGGTCGTGTGCAGGCAATGTTTGCAACGACGGCACCCTTGATGCACGCCAAAGAAGGCCGACTCAAGGTGTTAGTGACCACCTTGCCGCAACGAACGCCGCTATTACCTGAGGTGCCAACCATGACAGAAAGTGGCTATCCTGAGTTTCCATTTTCGCCAGCAGGTGGCTGGCTAGGCATTTTTGGCCCGGCCGACATGCAGCCAGAGGTGGTTAAGATTTTGCATCAGTCTTTCGGCAAGGCGCTGACTGATCCAGATATACAAAAGCAACTTGCGCAAGCAGGTCTTGCTTATCGCGCGATGGGGCTTGATCAGATGGGGATGTTTGTGAAAAGCCAGCGCGATCAGTTTCGTAGTCTGATTCGAGATCTTGGTATCCCACAGATCGATTAAAGTTCGCTCAAAGAATCTTCGTTATTACAATTAGAGCAATTGCCTTATGCGTCAAGCCTCACAGTCGTTGTATCCACTTATGTTATCGCCGATCAAGGTCGGTGCACACACGCTACCGAACCGCGTCATTATGGGGTCGTTGCATACGCGCCTTGAAAATGAACACGATGGGGTGCAGCGCCTGGCTGAGTTTTATGCAGCTCGGGCGCGAGGCGGCGTCGGCCTCATTGTGACCGGGGGGGTATCACCCAATTTTGACGGGCGCGTTGAAGAAGGGGCTTGGGTACTCGACTCGGCCGAGCAGCTTGAGCAACACATCCCTATTGTGCAGGCCGTGCATGCTGCTGGTGCGAAGATTGTTTTGCAAATTCTCCACACTGGCATTTATGCCAAGCATGATGAAATCATCGGCCCCAGCGCGCTGCGCTCAGTGATCAATCCGCGCCAGCCTCGCGCCTTTACGGTCGAGCAGATCGAGCAAACCATCGATGACTTCGTGCGGTGCGCGGTACTGGCGCAGCAAGCGGGCTATGACGGTATTGAGGTGATGGGCTCTGAAGGTTATCTCATGACGCAGTTCACTGCTCTGCGTACCAACAAGCGCGAAGATGAATGGGGTGGTTCGCTTGAAAACCGAATTCGGTTTCCTGTAGAGGTCGTACGTCGCACGCGCGAGAGAGTGGGCCCCAGCCTGTTGATTATGTATCGCATTTCGGCCATTGATTTAGTCGAGGGCGGCTTAACCGGCGTTGAAATTGATCGCCTTGCCCAAGCGCTTGAACAAGCGGGGGCAGATGTTTTGAATACCGGTATTGGCTGGCACGAGTCGGTGGTGCCCACCATCGCAACGAGCGTTCCGCGTGCCGCCTTTGCGTTTGCCGCCGCGCGACTCAAAAAGGTGGTGTCGATTCCGGTGGTAGCCTCAAATCGTATCAATATGCCCACAGTTGCTGAAGAGATTCTTGAGCGCGGTGAGGCAGATATGGTTTCGCTTGCGCGCGCCTTCTTGGCCGATCCAGATTTTGTGATTAAAGCAGCAACAGGGCGTACCGATCAAATTAATACCTGCATTGGTTGCAATCAGGCATGTTTAGATTATATTTTTACTAACCGAATCGCGTCGTGTTTGGTCAATCCCAAAGCGTGTCACGAGACCGAGTTTACGGCGATACCGCCTGTAAATAAATTAAAAATTGCGGTGGTGGGCGCCGGGCCTGCAGGTTTAGCCTGTGCCATTACCGCCGCCGAGCGCGGTCATCAGGTGCAGTTATTTGAGGCGAACAGCGAGGTGGGCGGACAGTTGAATTTAGCGCGACGCATCCCAGGCAAAGAGCAAGAGTTTGCTGAGCTCGTGCGTTATTTCAATAAACGTCTGATGACGACTGGCGTACAGGTGCATCTGAATCAACGCGTCGAAACGGATTTTCTGCAGGCTCAGGGCTTTGACCAAATTGTGATTGCGACGGGGATTAAGCCCCGCACCCCTGTGATCGAAGGTATTGAGCACGTAAAAGTAGTGAGTTACTCCGATGTGATCTTAGGTCGAGTGAACGTGGGCGAGCGCGTGGCAATCATCGGTACGGGTGGCATCGCACACGACGTGGCAGAGATGCTCACGACTGTGCAAGCGTCGCCACAGACCACGCAAGCGTTTCTGAATCAGTGGGGTGTTGATCTGACCATTCAGTCGGAAGGCGGGTTACAGGCGCCGGTTGCTGAAGGCTCAAAGCGCACAGTAGTGATGCTGCAACGGGGCACCAAAAAACCCGGTGCGCGGTTGGGCAAAAGTACCGGATGGATCCACCGCACCAAATTGATTAAGCGCGGTGTGACGGCCGTATCCGGCTGTACTTATGAAAAAATCGATGAGCAAGGATTGCACTACAGTGTCAACGGCGAGGCGCAGGTGTTGGCGGTCGATACCGTTGTGTTGTGCGCAGGCCAGGATTCTGAGCAAGACTTGGCGAATTATCTGGATGGCACGGTCAGGCACTTGAATTTGATTGGTGGTGCGCGTGTGGCAACTGAATTGGACGCGATGCGTGCGATTGATGAGGGTACGCGCTTAGCTTACACTTGGTGAACTTTATTTGCCAGTCAAAAAAAACGCCCCAAAAACGGGGCGTTTTTTCGTACAGGGTCGTGCCAGCAAATATTAAGCAGCGACGACTTCAGCTTCGGCAGGCTTCTTGCCAATGTTGACTTGTTCCCAAATATTCTTGCCAGTTACTGATTTTGAAAACGAGTCGGCTACGACCAGCACAACAGCCCAAGGAGCCATAAAGTACACGGCAGCAGCGGCAGCAGCAGTGTGGACTGCACCGTTCACGAGGTTGCCGTCTAGAAACAGGCTTGCACCGGGTAACATTGTTTCGCCAACTAATTTAACGCCGTTATTGATTACGTCTGACATATTTCTTCTCCGGAGTTTGATGAATATCTATTATCGACCGAGGGGGCCCCCTCACAGAACTAGGTTAACAAAAATAGACAAGCAGAATTGTGCATTAAAAAACGCAAAAAAGGATGACTTTTTGCAAAAAATAATAAAACTTTTTACAAATCAGCGTGTACACAATAGTTTTATCATGTACACACTGTCACCATAACGTAATGAAGTGATTAGTTTTCGTAGGCCGATTCGCCGTGCGAAGTGATATCCAACCCCTCACGCTCTTGATCTTCAGGAACACGTAAACCGAATACGAGATCTGCAATTTTGAAGGCAACGTAAGCAATGACACCTGACCACACCAGCGTCACCAAGACGCTTTGACCTTGAATCAAGAACTGGTCCACGATTGAGTAGTCTGGCGCCGCCGCGTTGGTAACGTAGTCATAGACCCCGGAGCCACCTAGCTTTGGTGAGGCAAACACAGCGGTTAACAGAGCACCTAAAATCCCTGCAACACCGTGAATGCCAAACACGTCCAAGCTGTCATCTGAGCCCAGTAGTTTTTTCAAACCGCTGACGCCCCAGATGCAGAGCAAGCCTGCTGCAGCACCAATCGCCAGAGAACCCATGGGGCCCACAAATCCAGCGGCGGGTGTGATGCCAACGAGGCCGGCAACGCAGCCCGATGCGGCGCCTAACAGCGACGGTTTGCCGCGCAAGAGCCATTCTGCGAACGTCCAGGCTAATACTGCAGCTGCGGTTGCCAGCAAGGTATTGGCAAAGGCTAAGGCAGCTGTGCCGTTGGCCTCAAGCGCTGAGCCAGCGTTAAAGCCAAACCAGCCAAACCATAGAAGCGCAGCACCGATCATGACCTGAACCATGTTGTGCGGCTTCATGGATTCTTTACCCAAGCCAAGACGCTTACCGATCACGAATGAGCCCACTAAACCAGCGATTGCGGCATTGATGTGAACAACAGTGCCGCCTGCAAAGTCGAGTACGCCCTTTTGAAATAACCAGCCAGCTTTAGCGCTCATTGCTTCAAGCGAGGCGGCATCTTTGATATCGTCTGGGCCGGGCCAAAACCAAACCATGTGGGCGATCGGCAAATAGGCAAAGGTGAACCACAGCACCATAAACAACAGGATGGCCGAGAACTTTGCGCGTTCTGCAAAGGCACCAACGATTAGACAGCAGGTGATGGTTGCGAAGACGCACTGAAACACCATGAACACATACTCAGGGATTGCAACGCCTTTGCTGAACGTGGCCGCGACCCCTTCAGGCGTCATCCCCGCCAAAAATAGCCGGTCGAATTTTCCGATAAACGCATTGCCTTCGGTAAAGGCCAAGCTGTAGCCATAAATCGACCACAGCACGACGATCAGAGAAAACA
>CANKOW010000196.1 GCA_947484295.1 Alcaligenaceae bacterium
ATCCATGAGGGGCTGTCCTAGAGGCTAAATCGATGAAACCAACCGCTATTATCGCAATTTCAGCGAATCTTGCTTTGATCTGGCGCAAGCCTCAGGGAGGCTTGGCAGCCGGGTCCTAGCTTTACCCGTTCTTTTTACTAAAAAGTAGCTTCAAACTGACCACAAGCGCCAACAGGCCAAAAATAATAAAGCCATATTGATAGCTTTTAGTTGCCATGATCACAAAGGCAAAGCCTGACGGGCAAACAATACCGCCTAGGTAGGCAAAAAACAGCGAGGCCCCGGTCGTTGAGGCGATCATGCCAGGCGGTGACACGCGGGCGACCTCTGCCATGTAGACGCCGTTCCAGCCAATCGCAGACGCCCCAAAGATGACCATTAACAAAATAATCATCCCGTAAGACCAAGACGGCGTGAGGGTGCCAGTGAGCACCGCACAAGCCGCCATGGCCACCCCAAGGATGACCATCACTTTGCGAGGCGATAAAAAGCGGTCTGCGACCCAACCCCAGAACACGCGTGCGAACACGCTGGCGAGTTGAGTGATGGCAAGGGCAAAGCCCGCCGCCACAAAGGATATGTTGATTTCAAGAGTGAGATAGGTGACCAGATAGCTCGTCAAAATCATCTGCAAGCCGCAATACACAAACGACACGATGGCAAGCTCGCGCAGATCACGATTTAGAAATACAAGCTTGATGGGTTGCGTGACTTGTGACCATGAGAAGGGGCTTGAAGCGATGCGATCGTTATCAAGCTCTTGACGAAACGGCTCGGCGATCCAAACAAAAACGATCAACAAGGCCGAGACCAAAAATAAAGTGATCTGCCAACCGGTAAGAAGCACCAGCGCTGGGATCGCTAAGCCTGCGATGAAGCCTGCTAAGGGGTTGCCAGTTTGTCGAATTGAAAAGGCCAGGCTGCGCCGCCCGGGCGAGGTCGTGCGCGCCAAAACATGCGAGCTTGCTGGGGAAATCGGCCCGTAGCCGATTCCCATAATGATGGCGCCCAGCACGATCAGTGTGAGATTGCCACAGGCCACCAACGCTAAGCCCAACGAGCATAAAGCCAACCCAAGCTGGCTGATGCGGATCGCGCCGTACCGGACAATAAAGTTGCCCGACACGAGTGCAGCGATCATGCCCGCAACGTACACAATCGAGATGAAATAGCCGATCCACTCTGGAGAGAAGGAAAGTGCTTCGGAAGCCACCGGCGCCAGTATAGGCACTGCATTGAGCACCAGCGCCGAAACAACGGCGACGCTTAACATCATTGCAGAGGGGGCAAAGCTTTTCATTTGTAGTCAGTTAGAGGCGTGCTGTTGCACAACCGTGAGGGCTTGCTTGGCAAACAACATCCAAGGCCGAGTTGCCCCTAGGCATGACAGCGTAAAAACTATTGTGGTTTAAACAGCACAACCTTACCACGCTGGCGGTGAGGCCAAAGGTTCAAACTGCACCATCAGTTTTGGTTATGATTGGGCTCTTAGACTCTCTACTTAATCACAGGGCACGTTCGATGCGAAGTATTCAACATCCTGGGCAACCAAGCGCACAACGCGTTGCGGTGCAGCAAGTTGAGCTTGAGCCTTTCGAGCTTGAACTACCCCGGCACATGAGCTTAATGCAAGCGGTGGCGCAGGCTATGCAAGGCATTGGGGCGCAATGCGCAACGTTTCGCATGCAAGGCGGGGGCTTCGAGCCGTTTTCGTATGTGATGCCGGCCTTAGCCAAAACCTCGGCCCATGCCGTGTATTTCAGCGACACCTATCCCGTTGAAGGTGCAGTGCGCCTTGAGACTGCTTCGGTGACGTTTGGTCAACGCGACGGTAAGCCTTGGCTTCACAGCCATGCGATCTGGATCGAGGCGAGTGGGCGTAGGCACTGCGGTCATTTGTTACCTGATGATATTCAAGTGAATCACCCAATTCAAGCGCAAGGCGTGGCAGTACGTGGTGCGACGTTTACGGTTTGCCCCGATGGCGAAACCAATTTCACTCTGTTTGTGCCGCTAAAAAGTATGGCGCGGTCAGTCCAAACACGTGCTGATGTTCCGAGCGCAGACAAAACATCCACCTCAGTTCAAACAACACGCAGCAAAGGCTATGCACTGCGCGTTGCCCCCAATATTGATATTTGTACCGCCTTAGAAACGTTTTGCCGCGAGCGTGGCATTACCCATGCCAAGATTCAAGGCGGTGTGGGTAGCACGGTGGGTGCAGTGTTTGACGATGGGCGTGTGGTCGAGCCGTTTGTGACTGAACTGCTCATCCGCAACGGTGAAGTCTTGACTAACGCAAACGGTCAACTGCAAGCGCAGCTTGACGTGTCGATGGTGGATTACAAAGGAGGGGTCTCAGAAGGCCGACTCGCACGAGGCCAAAACCCCGTACTTGTGACCTTTGAGTTAGCACTCGAGGTGCTAGGTGCTTAGAATCTAATCGACAAACCAGCAACCACGCCAGACAGCGATTGTGTCGTTGTGATGCCGCTAGATTTTTGTCTGTTGTAGAGATTTTTGAAGCCAATGGTGGCCGCACCCCATTCATAAGCATGGCCTATGCCAATCATTTGCTGAGTGGTGACTTGTGTATCTTGCGCCATCCCGCCGACATCAATATAAAACGGAATAAAGTAATCAGAGTCGCCTAAGCGCACACGACCTTTTAATCCCGCAATTGGAGCCGTACTGCTCTTGGCGTTTGAGTTACTAGCGCCGTAGACGCTGTCAGCGACTTTCAAATCAGTTCTGGACACAACGTTCATGACACGGACACCAGCCAAGCCATCAAGGTAAGTGTCTTTTGTGTTGTGAATCGTGTAAGTCGCCGCGAAGGTGTAGATGCCCTGCTCAACGGTTGTGTTCGAGCTCAGATTGGGTTTACCCAATATTTCAGACTTTTGGGCGTTGAGTTTCGCGAACACAATATCGGCCATCGCGCCTAGACGACCGTGATGTGCCTCAAGGGTGAGCATCGCTGCAAAATTAATATGCGAGATGATGTCTCTTGCACGGTAGTCGACCGAGGCGAGTTTGGTCTCTTCGTAAGCCACACTGCCACCAATGGTAGTGGCCCAAATATAAGGTGTCACGGCACCTCGCCATTCATTGGTCACCTGTGGGATAGTCTGAACGCCTTCAGCAGCCTGCGTTGGAAGGGCGGCGAGCGAGCCAGCTAAAATAGTCAGAGTAGAGATTATTTTTTTCATTTGAAATTCTTTGTTTGTTTTTGTTGGTAAAACGTGTAACCGCGATACATACGACTTTGCCTGTGTGCAACGTATAACTGCTGCAGGTCCGACATTGTCATTGTGAAACGCATGACTCAGACACATACGACTTTTTCATTGCGCAACATATAACTGCGACACATACGACTTTGTGTGCGGACCGCCATCAACAGTCAGTGCTGCACCGTTCACATACGATGCGCGAGGAGAGGCCAAAAACACGACCACGTTGGCAATATCAGACGGCAAGCCCCACGTTTGACCTTTCGGCACCGAGACAATTTCAAGCTTGTCGCGGTTGGCAATGGCAGAATCCGCTTGCCACTGGCCACCAGAAGCCTGACTTTCCCATAGACGAAGTCGCTCTTCAGATTTGACCACACCTGGGATCACGCAGTTCACTCTGATGCCAAATTCTGCTAATTCTGTTGCTAAATCGACAGAAAAACGCACTTCTGCGGCTTTTGCAGGGCCTGTACAGCTCGAGCCGGGCGGAAAATTACCTCGAATCGCCGTGCGTCCAGAGATGTTGATAATGGATGCGAAACTCGATTGTTTGAGCAGAGCCAAGGCCCGTTGAGATACCCGAAACTGGGCAAAAAAATTGATCGCCATGCCGTCTTGCAGTTCGTCGTCAGTCACAGTGGCGAAGGGTTTATAGATGCCAGTACCGGCGTTATTGACCAAAATATCGAGTCGACCAAAGCGCGATTGAATGTGAGCGATCAATTTATCGATATCCGCAAGCTTAGTCATATCGGCTTGCACGGCTTCAATCGTTCCGCCGTTAGTTGACGAATTTGAGGCAACCGCCTCGTCAAGTTTGCTTTGGCGGCGACCACAAATGACAACATGCGCGCCTTCGTTTGCAAAGGCTTTTGCAGTAGCCAGGCCAATGCCCTCACTGCCACCGGTGACACAAACGACTTGCCCTGCTAAATCTAACTTCATTGGTTATCTCACAATTTTTGTTAGAGAAAAGGGTTTTTCGCGACTCGAGTCACGCGCGTGCTTAATCAACCTTGATATTCAAGCGCCGAATAATATCTCCGAAACGTTTGATTTCACTGAGCGTAAACGCAGCAAGTTGCTCGGGTGTTGAATACTGGTACTCGGCACCTTGAGTAATAATCCCCTTCTGAATCTCGGGGCGCGACAACACATTTTTTGCTGCGGCATTCATCAGATCGATGGTTTCTTTTGGTGTCCCTGCACGTGCAAACAAGGCGAACCACTGTGAGATTTCAATATCCTTAAAACCAGCCTCTGCAAAGGTTGGCACATCGGGCATGGTTGTTGAGCGCTTTGCACTGGCCACTGCAAGTACTTTGATTTTGCCCGATTGATACAGCGCCGAAGCTGAAGCTACACCTACAAACGAGAGCGCAATCTGCCCGGCGGCCACATCGCCAATGGCTGGTGCGTCGCCTTTGTAAGGCGCATGCACCATATCAATCCCAGACGCTGCCTTAAAGGCCTCGCCCGCTAAGTGACCGGTCGAGCCTACACCGCTGCTCGAAAAAGCCAACTTACCCGGATTTTTTTTGCCGTAGGCAATTAACTCTGCAATGTTATTGATGCCTAGACGCGTATCGACAGACAGCGTCAACGGGACGAAGCCCACCATACTAATTGGCGCAAAGTCTTTCACCGCGTCGTAGGGCAATTTAGGGTAAAGCGTTGGGTTTGTACCGTGCGTTGCGCTATTGCCCGTCAACACTGAATAGCCATCGGGTGCAGATTTTGCAACAAAGGTGGCCCCAACAATACCGTTTGCGCCGGTTTTGTTTTCGGCAACGATCGTGCCTTTCAGCTCAGTGCCCATGTGTTGTGCCATCAGACGCGTAAGATAGTCGTTGGCACCACCCGCAGCAAAAGGCGAAATAAACTGAATTGGCTTATCCGGAAACGCGGCAAAGGCTTGAGTCGCCGTGAGCGTCAAACTCAGCGCTAAGCCCGCGACGGCGGCAATTTTTTTAAATACAGTAGTCTGACTTTGGGGCATGTTGGTCTCCGGTTCTGCGCCTGCTCAGCGGCGGATGCGCATTTGTCTTAGTGTTAATGGTTAAGTGTAAGCACTTTTTTCTTTAGTGGAGTGTATTCCATAATATGGACTATTTCATCAAGTATCATGCGAAACTTAGGTGCGCCATCGCTTAGGATATCGTTCGCGCTTGGTCTCTGGCGTTTTATCACGACTAACCTTGGATTAGCGATATGCAGCAGCAAGTGTCAAACACCCATCCCATTCTTGAACGCGCTCTCATAGCCGTGGCGCTGAACCGCACGCCCGGTTATCACTTCTGTGGCAATTTCTTTAACTTGCTGTTCGACGACGTTGATAACCAGCATTCGATCGTGCATATGGACCCAGCCTTACAGTGCGCCGATCAAGATGGCCAACTTAGCATAACTGCCTTTGCCATGCTGGCCGACATGGGGTTAGCCACTGGCATTCGTTTTGGCTTAGAAAAAACAACCCGCTTGGCGACCGTCTCCATCAGTTTGCAGCTCACCGGTGCGCCCAGATTGGGGCGTGCAACGGCCTCGAGCAAATCGCAGGGCTTTATACAAGGCGCCAGCGCGCAGCAAGGCTTAAGTCAAGCACGCATTACTGCCGGTGGCGAATTGTTGTGCATCGGGCATGGTGCTTTCATGATCTTGCCTGTGCCGGGTGGCAAAGTTTTGGACCCGATCCCTTGGGTTGAAACCAAACCGCCCCAAAATCCACCCTTAGATTTGTTAACGCTGAATGAAGACGAAGCCTGGGTACTAGCCCGGATTGAGCAAGCCATTGCAAAAACCAAGCAAGACGGCGGAAACTTTGTCACGCATTTTTTGGGACTGTATCCAGTTGTACAAGAAACAGGTGCACATGTTGTCATCGAAAACGGCGCGCACATCGCCAATCGCGTGAGGCACGTGCAGGGTGGGATTGTGTTGGCGTTGGGCATGGAAACTGCCGCAGCGGCCTTAGGCGCCGAATGGTTGCTATCGGGCGTAACTGCCACCTACATCAGCCCCGGTGAAGGCGAAACGATCTCAGCGACCTCAACGATTGTGCACCGTGGTCGCATGACCGCGGTGGTGAGTACACAGGTCATGAATAGCACGGGGCGCAAGGCGCTCGAAGTGCTTACGACCCACGCTCGTAGACCTTAGTCGCATAATCTACCTCCCACAGATGCCACGTTTACTCACTTATCAATCATGAAACTGACCGACCTCATCACCCCCGTCGCCCTCATCGATCTACCGCGCATGCAGCACAATATTGAGCGGATGCAAGCACAAGTCGGGAGTTTGGGTGCGACCTTCAGGCCTCATGTGAAAACCTCAAAATGTGTGCAGGCCACCG
>CANKOW010000197.1 GCA_947484295.1 Alcaligenaceae bacterium
CCGAAACACCAAATCCTTCAAGACTTCAACATAAATGCCACCAAGGCCAAAAGTCATGACGGCCCCAAAGGTTGGATCTCGCACCATCCCAACAAACATTTCGTGCGACTGCCCCACCATCTCTTGCACGAGCACGCCTTCAATTTTTGCCTCGGCGCGATAGTTCAGCGCTGCAGCCATAATATCGCCATAGGCTTGTGCAACCGATTCTTCACTGTTTAGATTTAAACGAATGGCCTGAGCTTCAGTCTTATGCAAAATATTTGGCGACACAATCTTTAAAGCAACCGGGCTCTTTATCTTCGACCAATGCGCAACAGCCATCTCTTTTGACGTGGCCAAGTATTCGTGTGTCACTCGCACACCGTAGCAACTCAACAGGCGCTTGGCCGTTTGTTCTGTCATCGGCCCGTGTTGTTGCTCGAGTAACAGCCGTGCGGCATCACGGTCGATCCCTGCAGGCCGATTGAGCGTTGAACGCAAGCGATTTGCGCGAAATTCTGAGTACTGCATGGCACGCCGCACCGCCTTCAGGCAAGGCGAAGCGTCTGAGTACACCGCATGCCCCTGAGCCACTAATGCCTGATGTGTCAGAGTCGGATCATTCGAGGTGCAACCGGTCCAGAGCAGCGCTACAGGTTTAGCGCTGCGAGCAGAAACCTCTGCCACACTACGCACGTCCTCAGCACTCGCAATGGTCATCACCGGAATCAAGACATCAACGGCAGGATCTTGCAAAATAATCTCAGTGGCTCGCGCGTAAGCGCCGGGTTGACCGATCGCTGCTGCAGTGAGATCCGTCGGATTTGCTGTGGCACCAAAACCCGGCAGCAGCTGCGCAAGTTGCTCGCAAGTCTGCCCTTGATACTGAGGCCACTCAATATCGAGCGCAGCACCTAAATCAGCCACCATGACAAGATTGCCGCCCGATATTGAGGTTGCAGCCGCACCACGTCCCTTAAAGGGCTTTTGTTGCCGCAAAAGCATCGCGGTCTCATAGAGTTCGTTGCAGTCATCCACTCGGATGATCCCTAGTTGGCGCAAGGCAGCATCACAGACATCATCTGCACCCGTGATCGACCCAGTGTGAGAGGCTGCAGCACGACTACCAACTTCGGTACGTCCGACTTTTACCATGACGATCGGTTTATTGAGTTGGTAGGAGCGCTCGGCAAGCGCTCTTAACCGCTCGCCATCCGAAAAACTTTCCACCAACATCGCGACAACCTTTGTCGTTTCGCTCTCAAGCATAAAGGCCGCGTAATCCATCAAATCTAGGTCGCAGGCGTTTCCACAACTGACCTGATAACTCACCCCTAATCCTGCTTGCTGCGCCCGCCACATCACATTGACTTGCCCAGCGCCGCCGGATTGGCTGACAACCCCTAGCTCTCCAGCGGCACGGCGCGGGCCTTGAATCGTTGCTGTTGAGGTCAGTGCAAAGGCGTCCACAAAATTGACCATGCCGTTGCAATTGGGCCCCATCATCCGAATATTGCCAGCGCGGGCGATGTCGATGAGGCGCTGTTGCGCAGCGCGTCCCTCGTCTGTGCCCAACTCACCAAACCCAGATGAAAAAATCGTGACGAAGGGCACACCTCTCGCGGCGCACTGCTCAAGCGCGGTTGGCACCGCGTGCGCAGGCAACACGATCCCCACATGATCAGGCGCCTCAGGCAAATCCGCGATCGAAGCAAAACAACGTTGGCCAAAAATGGTCTCGCGTTTTGGGTTAATCGGGTAAACGTTGCCTTTGAAGCCGAAATCAATCGTTTGGCGCATACAGCGTCCACCAAACTTTGAAAGATCTTCTGTTGCACCCACCATCGCGACACTGCGAGGTGCAAAAAAATGAGTCAAATCCGCGAAAACCGATGCCTCTGACCTCGAAGGACCGACGCTCAGGCTCACGCCCTCACCAACTTCAGACATAGCTTGCTCCGAGATCACCAAACTTTGTTGATGAGTTCATTATGCGAACCCGACTGGACTCTTTTTTGCTAGTATAAGTCAACCTTGCGAAAGGTTCTCACGGCGGTGATAAGCAACATGCCAAGCCAGGTCTCGCCAGGTCTGGTAGCAGACGATGCGATCAACACCAGGCGTCGGGACTTTGGCCAAGCAACTGTGACCTCAGGGTAGCAGCTCAACCTCATTGGCAATGGCGGCCCCCCAGGCTTGATACCCCTCTGCAAAGAAATGCTGCCCGTCTGTGGTTTTCCATTCGCCAGGCTTAGACATCTCAAGAGAGTTCACATAATCACAGGGCTTCACTTGCGCTTCGAGAAACGCAGAAACTTCTTGAGTGCGTTTCAATGTTTTACCCGCTAGTTTATTGTCTTCACCCCAAGCGGGCCCTACCCACACGCAACGAATCGATTTGCTTGCCAACAACGCAGTGAGGCTGGCTACCTCTTTTTTAACGTCCGCGCGGGAAAAGCTCGCAGCTTTGTAATTTGCGAGATTATCACCCATCACGATGACCACGACATCAGGCTTTTGGGTCTCAAGTAAAGTCGCAAAAGGCACAGTTTGAGCCGCACTGGCCATCGACAACACAATCGGCTCGCCTTCATTACGCTCGGCGCCGCCGCAACGGCTGCTTGTCTTCTTTAACCACTCACTTGGCAACACCCCACAGACTCCAACGCTGTGCACTTGGGCACCACGCTCAGTGAGTTCGTCGTGGAGCGTTTTGATTAAATAAGTGGGTTTTGCCAGATGGCTTGCACCGATTACTAAAACAGTTAATCCAGCTAACAACATATCATTTGCCCTAAATCAGCGTGCACCATACACCCCTCCAAGCCCCGTCGAACCTAAAAATATCGACAACAGTAGCAGCAAGGGGGTCACCCATTTTTGCCTGAACCATTGATAGCGCTGACGACTGCGCTTGGCGAAAACCTCGAGTACCACACATGCCACGACAATGCCTAACAACAGCAGTGATTGCCCATCAACTTTCAAATTAAATAACCATGCCTGAGGGCTGAGCGAGAAATTGAAAAATAACTGCTTTAACTTTTGCACTAGAAAAGCGGTGCTGGGCTCTGAAAAAATCAATCGGCCAACAACCACGAAAAAAGGAAACAAGAGAAAGTTGATGACAAGCGCGCAACGCCTGTGTGAGACGAGGCGGACAATCGCATAGGTGAGTAACCAACCTGCCGCATGAAAAAGCCCCCAAATGAAAAAGTTTAACGACATGCCGTGCCAAGCGGCTGACGACAAGAACACGACCATCACTGCCACGACTAGACCAAAGCGGCGCTTGACGGGTTTAAAAAATATCTCTTTTAAAACCCCACTCAAACTGATGTGCCAACGCTGCCAGTAGTCGATCACATTGCGGGCAGCAAACGGCATATTGAAATTAAGAGTCGTGCGAACGCCTGCTAAATTCAACAAGCCAAAAACAAAAAAAGTCAGACCACTAAAATTGAAGTAGACGTACAGTTCAAAGATGATAGAAAAAACAAAAATATCGACGGATTCGGTTGAATCTCGCAACACTAAAAATGGTGCTAAGCCTGTCGCAAGCACTGTGTAAAAAAAGATACCTAGAGCCATCCAACCGACATACACTTTCAGCCGCCTCAGTCGCAGGCGTCCAAGCGGGGTATTGCCTAGGGCGACCGGCCCAGAATCCATGCGAGCCGGCTGCAAAATATTGAGCCAGAGTGTCAAAAAATCTAATTTTTTTTGATAAATATGCAACGCCAGTGCGGCCGTCACAAAAGACACCCCCACCCATGGCAATGAGGCGCCCTCACCGCCAAAACCTGTCAGCACGGCAATTTGTCCGCTGTAGGTTAAAAATGGCGTGATAAAGAAGGCACTGTAGGCCAATGCTTTTCGAGGTAACTCGGTCGCAGCGATCAAATAGTAGAGCAGCCAAACAAACACCGAAAGCGCGATTGTGAACAGCGCCGGCAACGCACGATAGAGATAGGCCAGATAGCAAAATGACAGTACGAAGACCAATATGCTTAGTCCACGCGCTTTCAAGTCCAATTCAATATGCATTACGATGCGGCCTTAGGGTGCGTCAATCGCTTAGGGTTCAGAGGTAAACATGCCGTGTGTTGGCCTCACTCACGGCTGTAAGCGAAGTTTAAGCAGTAAAACCTCAGTGCTTCGTTGGTTCGGCTCAGCCTGCAAAAAATAGCTGTCTTTTGCAGTTTTAAGATCAATCACTTTTGTAGGTATTGTCGTCTCGCCAAATGACCCAAATCAATGGTATTTCAGCATGACCTCTTTACTGCAACCCTTCACCGGAATCGTGGCACTGACCATGATTGCAATCATCTTCAGTGAAGATCGTCGGGCCAATAAAAGTCGTCTCATCGTGACGGGTGTCGGCATACAGTTTGTGTTTGCGCTGTTGTTGCTGAAGGTCCCATTCATCAAAGAGACTGTCGCGCTGATCAATCAGGGTGTGCTAGCGTTACAAAAAGCCAGCGAAGCGGGCACGTCGTTGGTGTTCGGCTACTTAGGTGGGGCTCCACTTCCGTTTCATGAGAGCCAGCCCGGTGCAGCTTATGTTCTGGCGTTTCAAGCGCTACCGCTTGCTTTATTTATTAGTGCCTTTGCCGCGCTGTTGTATCACTGGCGAATCTTGCCCAAGATTGTGGGCGTATTTTCATGGTTACTAGGCAAAACATTGAAAATGAATGGGGCCACAAGCTTTGCAGTGTCAGCGAATATTTTTGTTGGCATGGTCGAAGCGCCTTTGCTCGTGCGTCCGTATCTTGCGCAGCTCAGTCGCTCAGATCTGTTCGTTGTCATGGCCTCGGGTATGTCTTGTATCGCAGGCACCGTATTAGTGATCTATGCCGGTGTACTCAGTCAAATTGTTCCAGATGCGGCAAGCCATCTGTTGATTTCTTCGGTGGTCAGTGCTCCTGCGGTCATTATGCTCGCCCGTTTAATGGTGCCGCAACATCCGGCCACTGCTCAAATCGCCTTTCAAGCCACTTCGACCTACGGCAGCACGATGGATGCCATTGCGACGGGTACGGCTGATGGGGTGCGACTGGTCGTTAATATTGCTGCCATGCTGATTGTGTTGGTAGCACTTGTTGCACTCGCAAATGCTGCTCTTGCGCTACTGCCACATGTTGCAGAGGCACCGCTCACTCTTCAACGCATGTTGGGCCTACCCATGCAGCCAATTGTGTGGATGCTTGGAATCCCTTGGTCTGAAACCGGCGTGGCGGGTCAACTGTTAGGCACCAAAATTGCTTTAAACGAGATGATTGCCTATCTTGATTTAGCCAAATTACCAGAAGGCGCACTGTCTGCGCGCAGCCAACTGATCATGACCTACGTCTTGTGCGGGTTTGCCAATTTTGGCAGCTTGGGGATCGTGATCGGCGGCCTAGGCGCTATGGCGCCTGCAAGACGCCCAGAAATTATCGCCTTAGGACTACGTTCAGTATTGGTTGGTGCGATGGCAACCTGCATGAGTGCTGCGGTGGTTGCCATCGTGCTCGCCTAACAGAGAAGTACAACAGCAGTCGCCCGCTTAGTACGTGAACGCCGCAGCGTTTGCGATGACCCTCGTTTAGTGATCGAAGCGATCTAGTACATGGCCTGGGCCTTGCGCAAGCTCAACGTAATCTTTGCCGTCATGCACCAAGCAACCGTTGACCCACACGCCGTGAATGCCAAGCCCTGAGCGAACTTTTCTTGAGCCGCCGCCGGGCAAATCATTCAACGTCGCAACCTTTGACTTGCCCACAGTCGCAGGATCAAACAACAGCATGTCGGCCGGGCTACCCACTAACAAACGTCCGCGGTTAGGGATTTTGAAGCGATCGGCCGCCTTGCTGGTGAGAAGGCGGATACCGTCTTCTAGAGAGAAATAACCCGTCTCACGCACCCAGTGCGACAAGAAATGTAAGCCAAACGCCGCATCGCACATATAAATCAAATGCGCACCCGCATCAGATAGCGTCACAACCGCCGAGGGATGCTTAAGCAATGGCGCAACACCTTCGTCAATATGATTAAAGAACTTACCCGTAAAGTGAGTGTGTAAATTCTCTTTGACAGACAGATCAAAAAACGCATCAAGTGGATCCTTGCCCCACTTTTTACCCAACGCTTCGATGGTCAGACCCTCAAGGTCAGCGTGCTCAACAAGCGCTGTTTCACCGACTTCAAGATATTTCCAATCCCCTAAAAATAAAATCCCAGCTTTTGGATGTTTTAAGTTTTCGCGTAACGCATTGCGAAAAGCAGGATCCAAGTACACTTTTTTGATCTCGTCGGCCGACTTGTTTTTGATCGCATCAAAGGCCGAGTGACTAATGAGTGGATATGGCTCAGCCAAGGTGAAATCAAACGAGAGTGGCTGACAACTTGTCAAGATGTACACCTCGTTACCACGCGCACGCATTTCTGCCGTCTTGTCGTAATACGTGATAGCTAAATCTGGATTTGCAGGGTTATACATCGACAACACAGTCGAAATAAACGCGGGGCGTCCGCTATTAATGACAACCTTTTCCATCACTTCGGGTGTGGCACGCGAA
>CANKOW010000198.1 GCA_947484295.1 Alcaligenaceae bacterium
GATAAAGATATCAATACTGTGGCGCAACACTCTGGCATGGTGCTTTAAAGGTTTTTACATTTATGACTCAATCCCTAGATCGCATCGCAGCCGCTTTTGCACGTGCTGCCGAGCAAAAGCGGGCAGCACTGGTTCCTTACATTGCCGCCGGTAATCCCTTGCCTGCCACCACGGTGCCCCTGATGCACGCTCTGGTGAAAGCTGGGGCTGATGTGATTGAGCTTGGGATCCCGTTTTCAGACCCCCAGGCAGATGGCCCAATCATTCAGCGTGCGGCCGAACACGCGATTGCACAGGGTATAGGTTTAAAGCACGTCTTAGAAATGGTGGCTGAATTCAGGTCAACCGATCAGCAAACGCCGATCGTTTTGATGGGTTATGCGAATCCCATCGAAAGTATGGGGCAAAAGAACTTTGCTGAGCGGGCTGAGCTTGCTGGTATTGATGGCTTGTTAACGGTTGATTATCCGCCCGAAGAAATCGGTGAGTTCGTGCAAATGCTCGAGCAACACCATATCGCACCGATTTTTTTGTTGGCGCCTACCTCAACCGAAGCGCGCATCCGTGCGGTCGGTCTGATCGCGCGGGGGTATGTGTATTATGTTTCGCTAAACGGTGTGACCGGTGCGGGCAATCTTGACACTGCAGATGTTGCCACGCGCTTAAAACAAATTCGGCAGCATGTCTCCTTGCCGGTTGGTGTAGGTTTTGGTATCAGTGACGCGCAAAGCGCACAAAAAATTAGTCTTGTGGCTGATGCGGTTGTGATCGGTAGCAAGTTAATCGACACCATGACGAAAGCTTGTGCTGAGTTGCCTTTAGCCCAACAGTCGCAAGCTGCGATCGATGCAGGTGCGACGTGGTTGGCTAGTATTCGCCAGGCGCTTGAGGTCGCCAGGTTGCCCTTTGGTGCCTCTGGGGGTACTGCCGCTGCGGACGCACAGGAAACCGGAAACCAAGCATGAGTTGGTTAGGTAAATTATTACCCCCCCGTATTAATAAAACGATCAATACGCCGACAGCACAAACCAAACGTGTGCCTGAGGGTGTTTGGCTTAAATGCCCCGCGTGCGAAGCTGTGCTGTACAACGAAGATTTAGCTGCGAATTTACATGTGTGTCCCAAATGCGATCATCACATGCGTCTGAACGCGCGCGCACGCATTGAATCACTGCTCGACCTCGAAGGTCGGGTCGAGATCGGCTCCAATACGCGTTCTATGGATCCGCTCAAATTCAAAGATTCACGTAAGTATCCCGAGCGTATCCAAGAAGCCATGCGTCAAACGGGTGAAAGTGACGCGTTGATCGTCACATGCGGCAGTATTCATAGTGTTGCCTGCGTATTGGCCTGTTTCGAGTTTGAGTTTATGGGTGGCTCGATGGGGTCGGTAGTCGGCGAGCGTTTTGTGCAGGGTGTTCAGGCGGCTATTGCTCAAAAGGTACCCTTTATTTGTGTCGCAGCCTCGGGTGGCGCGCGCATGCAAGAGAGTTTGTTTTCGTTGATGCAAATGGCTAAAACCAATGCCATGTTGACGCGTCTGTCGGATGTCAAGTTACCCTTTATTAGTGTGCTGACTGATCCCACCATGGGCGGCGTATCGGCGAGCTTTGCGTTTATGGGCGATGTCGTGATTGGCGAACCGAAGGCCTTAATCGGCTTTGCTGGCCCGCGCGTGATCGAACAAACGGTGCGCGAAAAATTGCCAGAAGGTTTTCAGCGTTCAGAATTTTTACAACAAAAAGGCGCGATCGATATGGTGTTAGATCGCCGTCAGTTGCGTGCAGAGCTCGCACGCTTAATGGCGATCATGACTAATCAGCCTGTGGATGCTGTCGCAGCGTAGTGTTGACGAGGATTCAAAACGACGCATAATGAAAACGGCGACCTAGGTCGCCGTTTTCATTTGCCCCACCGCAACAAAGCCGCGGGGCAGGGCCAAGCGCGCGTTAAGCGCGCGTTTCGACTTGCACCAAAGGTTCGCTCGAAACTACAACCGCAGGCTTGCGCTCGCGACCAAGTTTGATGCTCACTGTTGCTTGTTGTGTCAAGGTCTGTGCCACACGTACTGGATCACTTTCAATCCATTGCAAGCCTGCTGCGTGCACGATGGCGTGCAACGTTGCGAGATCTGCAACGGGCGCCGGAGCTGGCGCTGCTGCCGCAACAGGTGCCGGTGCTACAGCGACAGGTGCAACAGCTACAGGTTCGGCAGCAATAGGTGCAATAGCTGCAGGCGCAACAGAGGCCGGTTCAGCAGCAACAGGCGCAACAGCAACAGGCGCAACAGCAACAGGTGCTACAGCAATCGGTGCCACAGCAATCGGTGCAACAGCAATCGGTGCAACAGCAGCCGCAGCAACGGCAACTGGTGCAGCAACAGACGTCACCGCCAGCGCTGCAGTGTCTGCCGCAGGCGCTAAGGGCGTCGCGGTTACCACCGTTGGGTTGGTTACCTGAGCCGCCCCAGTGGCAATTGGCTCTGCAGCCGTGCCCACACTGACATACGCAGCAGGTGCCGCCGGTGCTACGTAAACACTAGGTGCCGCTGTAGGCTGAGCCGTAGGTGTTGCCACGGACGCTGCTGATTGAGCGGAAGCCGCTTCCTGAACAGGTGCCATTGCCTCGACAGGTGCCATCGTCTCAACAGGTGCTGCAACCTGTGCAGGCGCCACGTAAGCCTGTGAAGGCGGTGCCACATAGGTGGGTGCCACGTGTGTCTGCAAGGGTGCTGCTACTTGGGGTGTCATGGCGATACTTTGCGCTGCGACACCCGTGTCTGTCAGAGCCTGAGGTGCGGCCTGTTGCAAGCTTGGCGAACCATCCTCGTTCTCAGAGCCTGAACCTTCGTCTTGACCGCGCTTACCGCGACGGCTACGACGACGACGGCGTTTGCGTTCTGGATCACCGCTGTTGTCGTCTTCAGAGCCTGGTTGACCTTCAGGGCCGTTTTGCAGATACTGTTGATCGTCGCCATGCGTTGCGTTGACGTTTTCAGCACGTGGGCCTTGCGGCTGACGTGGCGCTTGCGCGGCACCGGCTTGTGCGCCCGCGGCAGTATTGGCTGCCTGGATGCCTTCAGTGCCTTCTTGACGACCATCACCTTCGTCGCGACGCTGACGTCCACGGCCGCGTGGATGGCGACCACCCTGACGTGCGCCGTCATCGCTTGGCTCAGTGCCTGCAGCGCGACTTGCATTTGTACCTTCTTCGCGCGGTGGGCGGCGATTGTCCGTGTCAGTTGAAGCCTCTGAACCCGGGCGTGCCTCATTGCGATTGTCGGGGCGGCGGCCGCGGTTTTGACCGCCGCGATTGCCATTGCCACGATTGCCCTGGCCATGACGGCCACGCTCGCCACGTGCATCGGTAGGCTTAGGTGCCTCTTCGACTTTTTTCTCTTCGGACGAACCGCCCGTCAGCCAACCCATCAAACGCTTGAATAAGCCAGGCGATGATTCGGTAGCTGCCGCAGCAGCTTTTTTGGCCGGGGTTGAAGAGACTGGCGCCGGTTGCGAAGGCGTGATGCCTTTGACCAAGGCTTCAGGTTTTGCTTTAACTTCTTGCTCTTTAGGCGCCCAGCTCATATCCGTTGAAGGTGCATCGACCATATCAAAGCTGGTCTTGAGGTCTTCAAGGCGCGGGTCATCGTGACGCAACCGCTCGATATGATGGTGCGGTGTTTCGAGGTGACGGTTGGGGATCAGAATCAGATTGACCTTCAGGCGCGCTTCGATCTTGGTGATGTCTGAGCGCTTTTCGTTCAACAAGAAAGTGGCAACGTCGACCGGCACTTGAGCGTGCACGGCGGCCGTATTTTCTTTCATGGCTTCTTCTTGCAGCAGACGTAAGACCTGCAGCGCGCTTGATTCAGCATCGCGAATCACGCCGGTGCCATTGCATCGTGGGCAGGTGATATGCGAGCCTTCGTTTAAGGCAGGGCGCAGGCGCTGGCGAGAAAGCTCCATCAAACCAAAGCGCGAAATTTTGCCCATTTGCACGCGTGCACGGTCAAAGTGCAAGGCATCGCGCAGACGGTTTTCAACTGAGCGTTGATTTTTGGTGTCTTCCATGTCGATAAAGTCGATCACGATCAGACCACCTAGATCTCGCAGACGCAATTGACGCGCCACTTCGTCGGCGGCTTCTTGGTTGGTGCGAGTGGCGGTTTCTTCGATATCGGCGCCACGCGTTGAGCGCGCTGAGTTAACGTCAACCGCAACCAAAGCTTCGGTGTGATCGATGACGATCGAGCCACCGGAGGGCAATTCAACGGTGCGCGAATAAGCCGTTTCGATTTGGTGTTCGATTTGAAAGCGTGAAAACAAAGGCACATCATCGCGGTAGCGTTTCACGCGATCAACGTTGTCAGGCATCACCACGCTCATAAAGGCGGTGGCTTGATCGGCGATATCGTCGGTATCGATCAGGATCTCGCCGACATCGGGCGAGAAATAATCACGAATCGCACGAATCACCAAGCTCGATTCAAGATAGATCAAAATCGGAGCTGGATTGTCTTTGGCCGCGCCATCGATGGCGGTCCAAAGTTGCATGAGATAAGACATATCCCATTGCAGCTCTTCGGCGTTGCGGCCGATGCCGGCGGTGCGGGCAATGATGCTCATGCCCGGTGGGATCGTTAATTGATCCATGGCTTCGCGCAGCTCTTGACGCTCTTCACCCTCGACACGGCGCGAAACACCGCCGCCACGTGGGTTGTTAGGCATCAAGACTAAATAGCGTCCTGCCAACGAAATAAAGGTGGTGAGGGCTGCGCCCTTATTGCCACGCTCTTCTTTTTCGACCTGAACGATCAGCTCTTGGCCTTCGCGCAAGGCGTCTTGAATGCGCGCGGTGCGCACGTCGACGCCTTCTTTAAAGTAAGTGCGGGCTATTTCTTTGAAGGGTAAAAAGCCGTGGCGTTCTTCGCCGTAGCTGACGAAGCAGGCTTCGAGGCCGGGTTCGATACGGGTAATGACACCTTTATAGATGTTGCCTTTACGTTGTTCACGGCCGGCAATTTCAATGTCAAGGTCGATGAGCTTTTGCCCGTCGACGATGGCAACCCTAAGTTCTTCAGGGTGTGTTGCATTAAATAACATGCGCTTCATGGGATGTTTCTCCATTTAGATGGCGCGTCGGAAATCGACGCGCAGCCACGCGTTGCTGGCTGCGAAACACAGAAGTTGGCAAGAGTGTTCGCGCACCAACAATGGGCGCGCGAAGAAAAGGTCTTTAGACCGGCACGGCGCGCCAGTAGGCGCGAGGTTCATTCAGCAGAAAGGTCAGAATCACGGTAGTGGTTGACTAAAAAAGGTGCTGAGAACATCAGGCGCGACGTAGAGTCAGGCGCCTGCTGCAGGGATACGACGGTTTCTTGCATATGCTTCAGTATCGCGCGCGACACGAGGGGCACACATTTTTGAGCGCGGGCGAAACGTTAAAACGTCGCAACGGCGTGCTTGAAATGCATCCCGGTCTAGCCGGCGACCAGCAACCCACAAGCGATCAGAAAGCAAGCGGTACAATGAAGTCCGCGATCCAGACGGAGACGCGACAACTTAATGCATCTCGACGCCAGAGGGCTTTCTCAACCCCTTTAAGGCTTCGCGGATTATATGCCGCTTTTAGCCATGCGCAAAGAATTCTCAGTACCTACTCCGATTTCTGCCCCAAAACCCGCAGCAAGCCTAGGCCTTGCGGTCCGACTGGTTGAGGTCACCGACGAGCACGACGGCCAGCGCCTTGATAACTTTTTGATGCGCTTGTGCAAAGGTGTGCCCAAAAGTCATATTTATAAAGCGGTGCGAGCCGGCGAGGTGCGTATTAATAAAGGGCGGGTGGCGCCCGAGGCCCGCATCAGCACCGGCGACATCGTGCGGGTACCCCCCATGCGTTTGCCCACGCCCGAGCAAAAGCGACCTGTGCCGGGGCTTGAGTTCCCGATCGTTTTTGAAGATGAGGGCTTATTAGTGATCGATAAGCCCGCCGGTACGGCAGTGCACGGCGGCAGCGGGGTCTCTTTCGGTGTGATTGAAGCGCTGCGTGCCGCGCGCCCAGAGGCTCGCTTTTTAGAGCTCGCCCATCGACTCGATCGCGATACTTCGGGTTTGTTACTGATTGCCAAAAAAAGAAACGTTTTGCTCGCTTTGCACGAAATGTTTCGGATGGGGGGCGGTAGTAAACATTATTTAGCCTTGGTTGAGGGTGATTGGGTCAATGCGCGCCAGCATATCCGGCTGCCGCTCGCCAAATGGACCACCCAAACCGGCGAGCGCCGGGTCAAGGTGCAGACTGAAGGGCAGGTTGCCCACACCATCGTGTCTAGCCTACAGCGTTTTAAAGGCTTCAGCCTGGTCGACGCCGAGCTGCGTACCGGTCGCACCCACCAAATTAGGGTGCACTTAGCCTCAAGCGGCTTCCCAATTGTGGGCGACGATAAATACGGACGCGACGAAAGCCAAGCGCAATTTAGCCAGCTTGGCTTTGCACGTATGTTCTTACACGCACATCGTTTTAATATGTCGCATCCGC
>CANKOW010000199.1 GCA_947484295.1 Alcaligenaceae bacterium
GCTTCAAGCGATACGGTGGGCGATAACTTTTCTTGCCCGTCGCGTTCGGTCGAATTAAAGTCTTCTTCCAGGCCGGCAATCCGAAACGAGTCGCGAAAGATGTCGGCGACAAAGAGGCGGTGTTTGGCCAGTGTTTGTTCAAATTCGGTTAGCGATAAACCCATCACGCTAGCCAGCGCGGCGAGGCGCTCGCGCTCAACGGGCAATTGATGAGTCTGCTCATCTTGTGCGTATTGCAACGCATGTTCAGTGCGTCTCAAAAACACATAGGCTTGCGCTAACTGCTCGGCGGTCGCACTTGGCATCAGCGCGGCGCGGGTCTGTGCCTCGAGCGCGGCCAATAAGCCGCGTTGCTGCAGAGCAGGCATCCGTCCGCCTTTAATCAGCTGTGATAACTGGACAACAAACTCAATTTCTCTAATGCCGCCATCTCCTAGCTTGATGTTGAGCTGGGTATCTAAACCGGGGCGAGTTAAGGATCTTCGCTGCAAATCTAGGCGAATACGCTCGCGTAAGGTGCGTAGAGCAGCCAAGGCACTAAAGTCAAAGTACTTCCGGTACACGAAGGGCTGGCGCAGGCTTTCAAACTGTTGCACCTGAGTGGTGGTGTCGCTGTCATCAAACGCACGGGCCGGTATCACGCGCCCTTTGAGCCAGGCATAACGCTCCCATTCGCGCCCTTGGGTAAATAAATACTGCTCAAAGGCGTCCAGGCTCCAGGCCAGTGGGCCAGAGTCGCCATCCGGGCGCAGACGTAAGTCTGTTCTAAACACCTGCCCGTCGGCGTCAAGTTCAGAAAGTACGGGCATCATGCGGCGCGTCACCCGGCCATAAAACTCGTGATAGCTCAGAGGCCTCGGACCTTCGGTCTCACCTTCTTCGTCGTACAGCATCACCAAGTCAATGTCTGAAGAGACGTTTAACTCGGCACCCCCGAGTTTGCCCATGCCAATAATGAGCATCTCTTGCGGACGCCCCGTTAGCGCATCTTTGGGCTGACCATGTAAGGCGACCATGTCGTGCATGATCGTGCGGTAAGCCTGTTCAACGCACCGATCTGCCAAGGTTGTCATGGCACCAACCACCTCATCAAGCGTGGCAAGCCCGGCAAGGTCACGCACCATGAGCAAAAAAAAGGTTCGCTTACGTAGGGTACGCAATACCTGACGACATTTGATGAGTTCGAGCGTGGCGCTACCAACCGATGCGCCAGCCAGTTCAGCAAACCAGTCATGTAAACGCGCCGTCGTGAGCGGGTGTAAACGCTCTTGTGCTAGCCAGGCCGCAAAAGTCGGATCGCTTTGCGTCAGACGGCGTAACGACCCAGACCAGGTTAGCGCAGCAGAAAAATCGGTTTCAGACATAATTGGAGGGCTCGAACGTTGCCTTGTCACCTGTGAGGAAAAGCAAGGAATACAAGCTTGCACAATACCCTATAGAATGTATCTTCACAAAATCCTTTCAATCTGCCCGTTTTGCGATTCGTCAAACAACTTTTGCGCCTTGCACTTTTGAGCCTGCTGCTGCTGTACTTTGCAGCCGCTGCGACGATGTTGACGGTGCGCTATTGGGCTTTGCCACGTATTAACGATTGGCGGCCGCTGATTGAGCAACATGTGTCGGCGGCGGTGGGGGCCGAGGTCACGATGGCCAATATTTCGGCAGACTGGTCTGGTCTCAATCCAACGCTCGCGGTCCGCGACCTGGCTGTCAACGATGTGAACGGCGACATGTTGCTTTATGTGCCCGATGCGTTTGCTGTGGTCGCGTGGCGCAGCCTGCTCAATCTCGAATTACGGCTTGGTCGCTTAGAAATTAATGGTATCGACCTAACCGCAACGCGTCATACCGACGAAACCGTCTCGATTGCAGGTCAGCGTCTTGCGCCTCACACAAGCGGGCAACTCAGGCTAGACCGCAACTCCTTAGCCGTGCGCTGGTTGTTGGATCAAGGTGAGATCGTGATTCGCCAGGCGAGCTTTCGCTGGCAAGATCAGGTGCGCCAGGCGCCCGTCTTAAACTTATCTCAGATTGATCTCAGCCTCAGCAATAACTTGTTTCGTCATGAACTTCGCTTGATGGCCTCGTTACCTGAGTTGGTGGGTAAGCGTGTTGAGTTGATCGTACGAACTGAAAACATTCTGAATCAACTCGCGTTGCAACCCTCGCGCGAAGCTGAAATTTTCGTTGAGATCCAAGACGTGCACCTTGAAGGCTTAGCGCCCTGGCTTGAGCTGCCGAAGGTGTCCGGCAATCTCGCTGCGCGTGCCTGGATCGATGTGCAGGGCGGGCTTCTGGGCCAAACAATACTTGAGGTCTCGGCAAAAAAAATCGCGCTGCCTTTGGCGACGCATGAGCAACACGCTCTCTTTGCTCAAACAGGGCAGCTCAGGCTGACAGGCTGGTTGGCTGATTTGCTGCCTGAGGGGCAGTGGCCTGTCTTGGCGCGTAGTGCGAATCAACAGGGGCTTGCGCTGAGCGCGACAGCGACTGCACTGAACCTCGATAGTGAATTGTTTGCACCTTCTTTGCTTGAGTTGGGCGACGTGACGGCGCGCGCAAAGGTGTTTAAAAACGCAGCAGGAAGGCTCGCAATTGACTCGGCACAACTTGATCTCAAGTCACCCGAGCTCGTCGCACAGTTGCAGGGATCCTGGGTGGCGGGACCAGCGACTGGTGCAAGTGAGCGTGCGGGTGCTAGCGCTAGTGCGAATACGAATGCAGGTGCTGGGCGTGTCGATCTAACCGGGCTAATCGCCAGAGCGCCTGCGAATAAACTTCATCAGTACGTCACCACACTCGCCCCTCCTGAGGCGCGTCAGTTTTTGCGTTCGGCCTTGACGCAAGGGCGGCTTACTCAAACCGCGGTGACGCTCAAAGGCGACCTCGATCATTTTCCTTTTAATCAAACAGGCGGGGTGGGCGTGTTTCGACTTGAGGGTCAATATAGCGGGTTGACCGTCGATTACGACCCGATTCAAGTGGGGCAGCTGCATTGGCCTCAGGTCGCTCAGGCACAGGGCCAGCTCGTACTCAATAACGCGTCGCTCAGTTTGACTGGGTCAAGCGCTGTCTTGTTGGATACAACAGGTGCCCGCCTTGAGGTCAGTCGCTTGGCGCTTAAGGTGCCTGACTTAATGCTGCAGCCCGCACTCTCGCTTGACGTTGTGCTTGTTGGTCAAGCCAAAGATTATGTGTCAGTGCTACGAGGGGCGCCCTTACCAAGCGCGCTCAAGCCCGCACTTGAACGCCTCGAGATTACTGGTCAACTGACGGTGCCGCTAGCGCTTCAAGTACGGCTCGATACCGATCAGGCGCCCGGGGTTAAGGGGCAGGTCAATTTCTCGGGTAATACGGTGAGCATTGGTGCGGATGTGCCGGCTCTCGCTAATGTGCGCGGCGTGCTTGAGTTTTCAGAGCAGTCTGTGCGTGCCGAACAATTGAAGGTTCAGTTTTTAGGTGGCGAATCGCTGTTACGTGGTGTTTGGAGCGAGGGCGCTCAAAGCCTGCAAGCTGAGGGCTCAATCGCGGTTGCGGCCCTTAAAGACTTAGCGGGCGCTAAGGCGTTATTGCCGTTTACTGGTCAGACGCGTTACAAGGCACAGGTCGCACTAACCAAAGATCGCGGCTACGAAGCAGTGGTGAGTTCGACGCTTGAAGGTCTGTCGGTGAACCTGCCCGCGCCGTTGGGCAAAGCAGCGCAAAGTCGTATGCCCCTGATCGTTCGATGGGTCGCTACACCAGTCAAAAACGATTTTCGCCAGACCTTGTCCTTTAATGTGGGCAGTCTGATCAATGGCCGTTTCGAGCGGCCCGCCGGCGCTCGGCCGTCACCGTATTTTTCACGCGCAGCGGTGACAACTGGCGAGGCCGGGCAGCTACCGCCTAGCGGCTTAGCGCTTGATATCAAGCTCGATAAAGTAGACTTTAATGACTGGAGCAGCTTGTTCGAGCAAGTGACCCAAGAGCCCAAGCATACCTCTAAGGCCGAGGCTAAAGTGTTTCCAAGCGTAGCGACCGCGCGCCTACGTTCACCGCAATTGATTGTGTCTGAGCTGACGTTTACGGATCTTGATGTCACAGCGACACAAAGCGCGGCCAATGACTGGTCAGCTCGAATCGCGTCAAAAGAAACTGCCGGAAGCGTCACGTGGCGGGCTGCTGCGGGTGCGCTCGACGGTCGAATTCAAGCAAGGTTTTCCAAGGTGACCTTCGGGGCTGCAGATGATGGGCAAACTGAAGCCTTGAAGATTGATGCGATCGACGCTCAACATTGGTCTGATATTCCGGCAATTGACCTGACCATTGACGACTTCACACTGTACGGCAGTCGATTGGGGAGACTGCAGCTAGTGGGCGCTAATCAGCAGCGCACTGAACTCTGGAACATCGAAAAGCTGAATATTCGAAGCGCAGCTGCAACGACCACTGCCACTGGGCAGTGGCGTCTAAAGGGCCCCACGCGAGGCGTTCGGTTAAATGCCGATATCGTCATCAGTGACCTAGGACAGTTTTCATCGCAAATGGGGCAGCCCGAGCGTGTCAAGGGTGGGAGTGGCACGATTCAAGCACAAGTTGATTGGGTAAATTTTCCGTGGGCGCATAGCTATCAGGGCTTGAATGGTTCTGCCAAAGTCGATTTTAAAAACGGCGTGTTTGAGCACGTCAATTCACGCAGTGCGCGGCTCTTAGAGCTCTTGTCGCTTCAGTCGTTACAAAGGATCCTGAGTTTCAATTTTAGGTCGGGTAACGAATTTAAAGAAGGCTTTCCCTGGAACTCCTTGACCGGTAGTTTTGAGTTTACGAAGGGAGTGGTGCACACCAAAGATCTGACGATCAACAGCCCAATTGCGAGCATTTTGTTGCTAGGCAAATCCGATTTAGACAAAAAAATCTGGGATATGGAGGCCGACGTCAGGCCACAGTTCGATATGAGTGGCGCAGCACTTGCCACCGCCTTTGTGGTCAACCCCATTGCCGGGTTAAGTGCCTTGGCGACGCAATTTTTGTTGCGCAACCCAATTGAAAAGGCAATGACTGTCAAATATGCGGTCACAGGGCCGTGGGATGATCCTAAGCTAGAGCCGCGCGGAGCACCCGAACCCGTGTCGGCGCCTAATAGCGCATCGCCAAGTTCGGCAAATTAACAACACCGCTCAGGCTGTGGCGCTTTAAGCCCGACTCAAGTTCTACTCAAGTTCGACTCAAGTTAGTGTGCGTCGTGCTTGCTTAGCGCCTCATTAACTCAAAAAACTCATTGTTGTTTTTGGTCGAACGCATCTTATCCAAGATGAACTCCATCGATTCGACGTCATCCATGTCATGAATAAACTTACGTAATACCCAAACTTTTTGCAACAGATCAGGCTTGATCAAGAGTTCTTCTCGGCGAGTGCCTGACTTATTCAAATTGATAGCGGGGTATACCCGTTTTTCGGCTAAGCGACGCTCAAGATGAATTTCAGAGTTACCGGTACCTTTGAACTCTTCGTAAATCACTTCGTCCATGCGGCTGCCGGTTTCAATCAAGGCGGTCCCAATGATGGTGAGTGAGCCGCCTTCTTCAAGGTTACGCGCGGCGCCGAAAAAGCGTTTTGGCCGTTGCAGTGCATTGGCATCAACACCACCCGTCAGTACCTTGCCTGAGGCCGGCACCACTGTGTTGTAAGCACGCGCTAAGCGGGTAATCGAATCTAATAAGATGACCACGTCTTTTTTCATTTCGACCAGACGTTTAGCCCGTTCGATGACCATCTCAGCGACTTGAACGTGACGAGTCGCAGGTTCGTCAAAGGTCGATGCGACAACCTCACCGCGTACGGTACGCTGCATCTCGGTGACTTCTTCAGGACGTTCGTCGATCAACATCACGATCATGACCGCATCAGGGAAGTTATCAGTGATTGCATGCGCAATATGCTGCATCATCACCGTTTTACCCGATTTCGGACTTGCAACAATGAGCCCGCGCTGTCCTTTACCAATCGGCGCAAAAATATCAAGAATACGGCCCGTCAGGTTTTCTTCGCTTTTGATATCGCGTTCAAGCGGCATCACTTTGTCGGGGTGTAGCGGGGTCAGGTTCTCGAACATGATGCGATGCTTGATCGCCTCAGGCGCATAGCCATTGACCTTGTCGACTTTAACCAACGCAAAATAGCGTTCGCCGTCTTTTGGGGTGCGCACTTCGCCCTCAATCGAATCGCCGGTGTACAAATTAAAACGACGAATTTGTGAGGGCGAAATATAAATATCGTCGGTACTGGCCAGATACGAGGTGTCGGGCGAGCGTAAAAAGCCAAAGCCGTCGGGCAAGACCTCTAGTACGCCATCGCCAAAAATTTGTTCGCCTTGTTTCGCCCGCTTTTTCATGATGGCAAACATGAGTTCTTGTTTGCGTAAGCGACTAGCGTTTTCGATTTCGAGGCCTGCGGCCATTTCGAGCAGCTGCGAAACGTGCTGCGCCTTCAGTTCGTTCAGGTGCATTGATGTCAGTGTAAAA
>CANKOW010000200.1 GCA_947484295.1 Alcaligenaceae bacterium
CGCACATGTTTGACCGGGTAGCGCAAACTTACCGCCAAATTGCGCGGGCATTTGTCTTCTAGCCGGCGGTTTGGCTCTTTCGAGGGCGTTTAAGTTTTGTGTCGCTTCGTCAAAACCATTCACCGAGGCATTATGAAAATAAATTTCGGCCATATACGGATCACGCGCAACACCTTTGCCATCACGGTACAACTCACCTAAGTTATTGTCGGCACCGGCGTTACCCAAATCACTACCCGTTTGATAGGCAACAAAAGCCTCAGCGACCCGATTATTTTTTTCAAGCGCGCGGCCGTACTGAAACCACAACTGCCCATCTTTTGGGGCTTGCTTGACGGCTAATTGACAGGCGGCTGAGGCACTAGCGCCGTCTATTTTTGCGTATGACACGCCCGGCCCTTTGCGGCTAGTATCGGCTGGCGAGGCAGCCAGCGCATGACACGCTGAAGGTTGCGCGTGAGCCACGCCACTCAACACAGAACACAATGCAATCGCAACAACAAACACTCTTATCACTAGAATCTCCAAATACTTTGTCTATCATCACTCTTTTAGTTAGGGCTGCAGCCCCACTCTTGTTATTCGAATGATACTAAACCAGCCCAAACAAAACACATTGGGTTACCGCGCACTCAAATTATCGCGAATTTCAAAATCAAAGTACGTGTCTGGAAACGGCTCGGGCTGAAGCGTAAAGTGCCACCACTCTTTAGCGTACGGGGTAAAACCATACTTTTTCATCGTGCGCTGAAGCAAGGCGCGGTTTTGCTCTTGCGCAGCCGATAAACCCGTAGCGTCCAGCCAAGAGCGTGGGCTAAAAAAATCAAACACTGTCCCCATATCCAATTGTTGAAATGGTGGCGTCAGGCTCACCAATGTCAGATCGACGGTACTGCCGCGACTGTGACCAGAGCGCGCCGCAATGTAACCCTGCGAAAACAACTCAGTTTTATCAACCTCTGGGTAATAGCGCTGTTTCATCGCTGTATCTGACAAGTCTTTGGCCCACCGTGCAAAATGATTGACAGCGCGCTGCGGCCGATAGGCATCAAAGATCAGCACGCCGAGCCCTTGCGACCGCAACTCTGTTTGAGCACGCCCCAACGCTAGTGCGGCCTGTTGCGTCAAAATCGCGCGCGCACCAGAATAGCCATCGACGGTTGTGCCGACAAAATTGTCGGCTAGACGATAACGCAAGTCAGTGCGAAGCTCAGGCACGACTTGATCAACATAGACAAAGCCCATCGGCAGACTTTGAGAGTGGACACTGTCAGTCATACCAATCCCTAGACATGAAAGTAAAAAACACACAAGATACTGTGTCATCGCGCGCCTTTTGGGGCAAATTTCATGCCAGTTTATGCTAACCCTAAAGATTCGTTGACGATTGGTCGTCTGTGCTGTCATGATCTAAATCATTGTCTTTAACTTGCCTTTTCACTTTTTCACAAAATCACCATGCCCAATCCCTTTGCTCAGCCCGCTTACTCTGCACATTACCCACGTGACCTTGCGGGCTATGGTGCACAGCCGCCGCAAGCCAACTGGCCTGGCAAAGCTAAAATCGCTCTTCAATTTGTACTGAACTACGAAGAAGGTGCTGAAAACACCGTGCTCGACGGTGACCTGGGTTCAGAGCGGTTTTTATCTGAAATCGTCGGTGCCGAAAGCTACCCAGCACGCCACATGAGTATGGAATCCATCTACGAATACGGCTCACGCGCGGGCGCCTGGCGGATCTTGCGCGAATTTGAGCGTCGCAAACTGCCGCTTACCGTGTTTGGTGTCAGCCTCGCGTTAAAACGTCACCCCGAACTCACCGCAGCCTTGCTAGAACAAAAGCACGAAATCGCCTCACATGGCTTACGCTGGCTGCATTACCAAGGCATGGACGAAACGACTGAGCGCGAGCATATGCAGGCAGCCACCCTGATGCTCAAAGAGATCACAAAAGGTCAATGGCCACTGGGCTGGTACACCGGACGCGACAGCCCCAACACACGGCGCCTCGTGGCCGATCACGGTGGCTTTGAGTACGACAGCGACAACTACGGTGACGACTTACCCTTTTATACGCCGCTGACTAAAACGGATGGCACGATGATCAATCAATTGATTGTTCCGTATACGCTAGACTCCAACGATATGCGGTTTGCTACCCCACAAGGTTTTAATACTGCGCAGCATTTTTTTGAATACTTACGCGACACCTTTGACGTGCTGTATGCCGAGGGCAATGAAGCACCCAAAATGATGTCGGTCGGCATGCACTGCCGCATACTAGGGCGCCCTGGTCGTTTCATTGCACTACAACGATTTTTGGATCACGTCGCGAAACACGATCGTGTGTGGGTATGTCGTCGCATTGACATTGCGAGGCACTGGAAATCACAGCATCCTATTTAGAGCGGTACAAAAAACAAAGTAGACTAATCGCGCTGCTGCGTGCGAGCGCAGCTACGCTTACCTGAACTGTTCAAACAAAAAAACTAGGCGTCCATTGCCCCGGAGACACCCCATGCTGTTTTTAGTCATTAGCACCCCTCGCCCCGAAAAACCAACCTCAATGGCGAGCACGCGCCACAGTTACTGGGATTGGATGAATCCCTTGCTTGAGTCAGGACTCGCCGTTTCGGTGCACGCGCGTGTTGGCCGTGGCGCGGTTGCGCTGTTTGATGTCGATTCAACCGAAACCTTGCACCGTTTAATGAACGAATGGGGCGATATTGTGCCAGCGCACATGGATGTCTATCCCTTGCTCGATCAAGACACTGCCAAGAAATTTTTACAAACGCAAATGGCGTAACGCGCTCTCGCGCTTCATCACAAAGCCTACTCGAGACAATAATGAATACATTTAAATTCGCTGTGTGTATCGCAGCCCTATGTTTATCGGGCGCGACCATCGCCCAGCAAACAAGCCCGGCTGCCGCGCAGGCTACGGCCAGCGCCTATCCTACTAAGCCCGTCACAATGATTGTGGCGTTTCCGCCTGGTGGTGGCACTGATATCGTTGCTCGCCGGGTCGCGCAAGGCTTAACCGCAGCCTGGGGGCAATCGGTCATCGTCGAAAACAAAGGCGGCGCCGGCGGCACCATTGGCACGGCGCTCGCGGCGCGTGCCGAATCCAATGGGTACACCATCATGCTCGCCACGCTAGGCAATATGGCGATTAATCCACATCTGTACAAGATGGACATTGATCCCAGTAAAGATCTCGCCGCAATTACCAATGTTGTTGGCGTCACGTTTGTGCTGGTGGCGCACCCCTCATTACCCGCCAACAACGTTCAAGAACTGCTCGCGCTTGCCAAACAAAAACCTGGCAAGCTGAATTACTCATCTTCAGGGATGGGGGGCGCCCCGCACTTGGCGATTGAGTTGCTCGCCAGCATGACGGGCACACAATTTACCCACGTGCCGTACAAAGGCAGTGGCCCGAGCTTTACCGATTTAGTCGGCGGACAAGTCGATTTCACCATGGATAGCTTGGTGCAATCGTTGCCACATATTCAATCAGGCCGCTTAAAGGTGTTGGCCGTGCTGGGCGCCAAGCGTTCGCCTGTCTTGCCCATCGTGCCCACGGTTGCTGAGTCGGGCGTGACGGGTTATGACTTCACAAACTGGTTCGGTTTTGTGGCCCCTGCACAAACACCCAAAGCGGTGATTGCCAAACTACATACCGACATTGCTGCCGTCTTATCTCAACCCGAGATGCGTGGGCAGCTTGAAAAAATGGGCGCCGAAGTCATTGCCAGCACTCCAGAGCAATTTACAGAGCAAATCGCATCAGATACCAAGAAATGGGCGAAGATTGTGAAAGAACGGAAAATTAAGACGGATTAAGTCTTTTAAGTCTTCAGGCCGGCTGACCTCATTGGGCGATCGGCCTCGCTCGACCGTTATTCAATATCATTCGTCGCATGATTGGGTCGGCTATGGCTCTCGACTTCCCACAATGGCAGTTACTTAATACAATTGTCGCTTGTAGCCTCAACATTGCGATCGAATGAAAACTGGAAAAGCACTACCCGCCCTAACCTTAGGTGCAATTGGTGTCGTCTTTGGCGATATCGGTACAAGTCCTCTTTACGCGCTCAAAGAAATTTTCAACGGACACCATCCCATCCCAGCGACGCCAGACAATATCCTCGGCCTGCTATCGATGGTGTTTTGGGCCATCATGGTGCTGGTGTCGATTAAGTACGTTGTCATCATCATGCGCGCCGATAATCGCGGTGAAGGCGGCTCTCTAGCCCTGTTAGCGCTGATCACCTCGCGCCAAAATCCGCTCTGGCTCTCTTGGTTACTTACAATGCTGGGCATCTTTGCCGCTGCCTTGTTTTACGGTGACAGCATGATTACGCCGGCCATCTCGGTCTTGTCCGCGGTAGAAGGGCTTGAAATCATCGCGCCTAGCCTCAAAGAGTTTGTGATCCCGGTCACCGTCATTGTGCTGACCGGTTTGTTCATGATTCAAAAGCGAGGAACGGGCTTGGTCGGCTTGTTCTTTGGGCCTGTCATGATTGTGTGGTTTACCGTACTGGGCGGTTTAGGCATCAACCAAATCCTCAGACACCCCGAAGTGTTAGTCGCCCTCAATCCTTGGTACGCTTTTCAATTCATCAGCGAGTTCCCCAAACTCGCATTTTTTGCCTTGTCTGCTGTGGTGTTGGCCGTTACCGGTGGCGAAGCGCTTTACACCGACATGGGGCACTTTGGCCGTTCACCCATTCGCCTTGCCTGGTTTGGCTTTGTGATGCCCGCGTTGGTATTGAATTATTTTGGGCAAGGTGCATTGTTGTTGCACGATCCCCAAGCCATTCGTAACCCTTTTTACATGTTGGCACCCGATTGGGCCTTGATCCCGATGGTCGCGCTCTCAACGCTCGCTACCGTGATCGCTTCGCAAGCAGTGATTTCGGGCGCTTTTTCAGTGGCACGCCAAGCGGTACAAATGGGCCTGTTGCCGCGCATGGCAATCGTCCATACTTCTGGTAAAGAAGAGGGCCAAATTTATGTGCCGTTTACAAACTGGACGCTCTACCTTGCAGTAGTAGGTCTGGTCATTGGTTTTCAATCCTCTTCAAATTTAGCCGCAGCTTATGGGATTGCCGTGACCGGTACCATGTTGATCGACACCATACTCATCGCCTTTGTCATGCTCTTGTTATGGCGCTGGCACTGGCTGCCCGTACTTTTGGTGGCGGGGTCCTTACTCGTCATCGACGTGGCATTCTTCGCTGCGAATGCAATCAAGATCCCGGATGGCGGTTGGTTTCCGCTCGTCGTCGGTGTCGTGTCCTTTACCGTGTTGACCACTTGGCGGCGTGGGCGCACATTAGTAAACGAAGAGATGGCATCGAGCAATATGCCTCTTGAGTCATTTATTGAATTTACCGCTGAGGTGCATCGCGTCACCGGTACTGCCGTGTTCATGACTGGCTCATCCGACGGCGTGCCTTCAGCCTTGTTACATAATCTTAAGCACAATCAGATTTTGCACGAGCGCGTGGTGCTGATGACGATCAAAACAGCAGACAAACCTTTTGTTAAACATTCAAAGCAAGTTGAGGTCCAGGATTTGGGTCAAAACTTTAGTCGGGTCACCGTCACCTACGGCTTTATGCAAAATCCTGACGTCCCCCGCGCACTCAAACATTGCGAAGCGCTTGGGATGACCTTCGACATGATGTCGACCACTTTCTATTTAGCGCGTGAAACCGTCGTGCGTGCGGTAAAAAGTAAATTTACCCCGTGGCGAGCACATGTGTTTAGATTGATGTCTAAAAATGCTACAAGCGCCACCGACTTTTTTAAGATTCCTGCCAATCGCGTGGTTGAGCTAGGTACACAGATTGCGATTTAGCGCCGCGCGAGTGTTAGGATCACAAATTGCGATTTAGCGGGCGTGAGTCGGTTTCAAACAAGCACCAACCTTTGTTATACATAAAAAATGGGTGTCACAATGGCCAGCTTAGAATTTCGTAGTGACAACTGCGGTCGCGCCGCGCCCGAGTTAGTCGAGGCATTAGTCCAAGCCAATATTGGCTCTGTCTTGGGCTACGGTGGCGATGAACACACACAGCAATTGCAAGAGCGATTCAGTGCCTTGTTTGAGCACCCCGTGAAAGTCTTTCCGGTCCCCACCGGCACGGGTGCAAACGCCCTCGCGTTGGCCGCAGTCGGCACCCCCTTCGGTGCCGTGTATTGCAGCCCCGAGGCGCACATCAACACCTCAGAGTGCAATGCCACAAGCTTCTTCGGTAGCGGTTTAAAAGTCACGCCCATAGCAGGCATCGATGGCAAAGTTGACCCTTTGGCCCTAGAGCATGCCCTCAGTACCTCCGTAAAAGGCCAGGCACACAAAAATCAACCGCAAGCCATCAATTTGGTGCAAGCAACCGATATGGGTGCGGTGTACTCGGTGGATGAGGTTAAGGCGCTTAGTAGGATCGCACACGCACACGAACTTGTCGTACACATGGACGGCGCCCG